>JBKJUI010000122.1:0-4396 GCA_046590775.1 Acidimicrobiales bacterium | reverse complement strand
GTCCCTGTCGTCGACGCTTCGGTCACCACCCGGCCGGCGAAGGGCAGCCGCCTGCCGCCCGGCTTCCCGACGCCCGGCAAGGCCTACGTGTTTCTCGACCAGCCGGCCCGGAAGGCTGCCCTCGGGACCGTGGCCGTGATCGGCGACTCCCTCACCGTCGGCGCCAGCCCCGGCCTCTCCGTGTTCCTCACCGACGTCAACCTCAGGCTCGACGCTCGCGTCAGCCGGCCGACGCTCGAGGGGGTGCAGGCCGCGGCCAGCACCAAGGCCTCGTCGGCCGACATCGTGGTGGTGGCGCTCGGGAGCAACGACTCGTGTGCGTTGGCCGAGTGCCGGCGGCGGGTCGACGCCGTCCTGGCCGCGGTGGGACCGAAGGCGACCGTGCTGTGGATGCCGCCGGCCACGTTCCGACCCAGCATGACCGCCATGCGGTCGGCCATCAGCGCCGCAGCCAAGCAGATGAAGGGCCGGATGGAGCTCCTCGACTGGCAGCCCTACCTGGACGACCACCCGGAGATCAAGTCGTCCGACGGCATCCACCTCAACGGCGAGGGCTACCGGCTTCGGGCCCAGGTGACCGCCAACGAGGTCCACCGGCTCCTCGCCGCCCGCTAGGCCTCGACGACGATGCCCTTCCAGAACGCCAGGTGGCCGGCGATCTCCTTCGCTGCTTCCTTGGGCTCGGGGTAGTACCAGGCGGCGCCGGGGTTCACCTGTCCGCTGGCCACCACGTCGTAGTAGCTGGCCGTGCCCTTCCAGTGGCACACCGTGTGCTGGTCGGACGGCTGGAGCACGCCGTCCACCACCGACGACTCGGGGAAGTAGTGGTTGCCCTCCACCACCATCGTGTCGTCGCTCTCGGCCAGCAGGGTCCCGTTCCACGTCGCTCGTGCCACGATCACCAGCAACGCGACTCGCTGGCCTGTTGTTCCTGTGGGCCTGCCGCGGCGGGCCCTCGACCAGGATCCCGCACAGGAGAGGTTCAGGCGGTGAGCTGCACGACCTGGCTCTCGCTGACCGCGCCGGCGGTCACCCGCACGAGGAAGCCGCCGGGATCGAGCGGTTGCCCGGCGGCGTCTGTCGCATCCCACTCCACGGTGCGGGCGCCGGGTGATGGGGCGGGCTCGTCGACCAGCTCCCGCACGAGCTCGCCGAAGCGGTCCCAGATGTCGACGATCAGCCGTTCGGCCCCTTCCGGCACGGTGACGGCGATCCGGAGCGGCCGGCCGGTCGTCACCGGGTCGTTGCCGTCGAGGAGGCGGAGGGCGGGAGCCACCCCCTTCGACTTCGGCGGCACCGGCTCGGAGGAGTACTTGTAGACGGTCCTGCCGGAGGCGAAGCCCACGGTCACCGGGCGGTCGAGGAACCGGAACCGGTTCAGGAACCGACCGATCCCGTTGGCATCGGTCCAGGTCTGTCCGCCGTCCTGGGTCTCGCTGCTGGAGCCGGCCTTGAAGTCGGCCGAGCCCCAGCCGCCCACCCAGCCGTGCCGCTCGTCAACGAACCCGACGCCTTCCAGGTTCACGTTGCCCTGCGGGTCCCGGACCGGGATGCGCGACCAGCTCCGCCCGCCGTCGGTCGTCTTCAGGATCGCCGCCCGGTCGAAGCTCTCGAGGGAGACAAAGCCCAGCTTGTGGCCGAGGAACTGGATCTTCCAGCCCCACTCCCCGACGGGCAGCTGGTCCGACAAGCCGGCCAGCCGGTCCAGCCAGGTCCTGCCGCCGTCCCTGGTCTCGAGGACCACCGCCCGCACGTCGGCGCGGGTCGGGTTCGCCTTCTCGGCCCGGCCACCCACCACCCACCCGTGCCGCGCGCTGGTGAACAACGTGTCGACCAGGATGGTGGCGTAGGGGGCCATGTCCCAGGCGGTCCACGTCGTGCCGCCGTCGACGGTCTTCATCATGCGCGCCGGCCGGTTGGGGTGGTTGGTGCCAGAGGCGTAGACGACCTTCGCGTTGACCACCGACAGCCCGCAGATGGCGGAGGGGGCCAGGGGCGGCAGGCTGGCGGCCAGCTTCCAGGTGGATCCCCCGTCCCGGGTGGAGAACAGCCGCTTGGTCGAGCTGAGCGTGCCGGCCCATCCCCTGCGATCTGTGGCGAAGCCGATGCACCGGAAGTACACCTTCGGGTCGTGCAGCTGCTCCTTCCACGTGTCGCCGCCGTCGTCGGTGCGCAGGATCTGTCCGTTGCTGTTGACGGCCCACCCCAGCCGAGGGCTGCGAAACCAGATGTCGTCGGTGCGGGAGCTGGCTACCGGGGCGTTCGTGGGCCGCCAGGTGGGAGCGGGCGGGGAGACGTCGCCGCCCTCGGGGCAGCCGTCGTCGATCCACGTCTCGACGAAGGCGATGTCGGCCGGCGCCACGGGCGGCAGCCCGGCGGGCATGCGGCTGAACTGGCTGTCGGGCGGGGGCTCGGGCAGGTCGGCCCCAAAGGGAGCCTGGCCCCTCAGGGCCAGCACCAGGTTCGAGGCGGCGCCGTGGCCGACCTCGAGCAGGGGGAGGCCGAACACCTCCATCGCCACCAGCTGGTCGCGGCTGAGGCCGCGCCAGAAGGGCCCGTGGAAGGCGATCTGGCTGTCGGTGCCGCCGATCGAATCGTCGAGGATCTGGCCGACACGCGAGAAGCGGCTGGACGAGCCGGACGTGGACGTCATCGAGATCTGCCTCCGCTGCTCGGGACGGCCGGCACGCTAACCGCAGGTCGTCACGGCACGGCCGAGGTGCTAGGGCGCATACTGGGTGCGTGCGACGCGCCACTGGAGAGGACGGACGACCGCTGCTGCTCCTGGTGCTCCCGGCCTGGGCCGGGGTCGGGCTCCACCGGGTCTTCGGGCACAAGATGCCGCCGATGGCCCTGCTCGTGCTGGCGGCGGCGGCCCGGCGGAGCGGATGGCGGGTTCGGGTCGTCGATCTCAACGAGGAGCCGCTTCCGGTCGAGCGGCCGGACGTGGTCGGCATCACCGTGTGGACGATGCTCGCCCCCCAGGCCTACGTGCTGGCCGACTCGTACCGGGCTCAGGGGGTGCCCGTCGTGCTCGGCGGCGTGCACGCGTCGCTGCTGCCGACCGAGGCGCTGCGGCACGCCGACGCCGTGGTGGTGGGCGAGGCCGAGTCGGTCCTGCCCATCGTCCTCGACGACGTCCTGGCCGGCCGCTCCAAGGGCCTGTACGAGGGCCAGTGGCTTCCGATGGACGCGGTGCCGCCCGCCGGGGAGTGGCTCGACCTGGTGGGGGGCATGCCGCTCACCCGGTACATCCCGCTGAACACCCTCCAGACGACGCGTGGATGCCGCTTCAACTGCGACTTCTGCTCGGTGATCAGGATCAACGGTCGCGGTTCGCGCCACCGGCCGGCGGCCGCCGCCGCCGCCGAGATGGCCGAGGTGGTGCGGCACGGCCAGAAGCTCGGGACGTTCGCCTACACGTTCCTCCTCGACGACGACCTGGCCGCCGACCGTGAGTACACCGGCCAGCTCTGCGAGGCCATCCTGTCGGCTGGCGTCAAGACGACGTGGGGCGCCCAGGCCTCGATCGGCTTCGCCAACGACCCCGAGCTCGTCGAGCTGGCCGAGCGGGCCGGCTGTCGGGTCGTCTTCACCGGGTTCGAGAGCGTCTCGCGCGAGACGCTGATCGAGTGCAACAAGAAGAACCGTCCGTCGCAATTCAAGGAGGCGGTGGCCCGGCTCCACCGCCACAAGATAATGGTCGAGGGCGGCTTCATCTTCGGCTTCGACCACGACACGCCGCAGGTCTTCTCCGAGACGGTCGAGTTCGTCGAGGCCATCGAGGTCGACGCCGCTCACTTCTCGATCCTCACGCCCTATCCGGGCACCCACACCTTTGCCCGCCTGGCCCAGGAGGGGCGGATCCTGCACTACGACTGGGGTCGCTACGACCTGTACCACGTGGCCATCCGGCCGGCCGGCATGACCGCAGCCCAGCTCGAGGAGGGGACCTGGTGGGCCTACCGGGCGTTCTACGGCCGGAAGCAGCGGGCGGAGCGGCTGCGGCGCCACGTCCGGACCGGCATGCCGCCCGTCTTCACGGCTGCCCTGGCCGTCAACAACTGGGCCTACGCCCGCCACTACCGCGGCACCTCCCCCGCCGTAATCCCCTTCGAGGCCGATCCCGCCGACCTGCAGCAGCTCCTCGTCACAAGCGCGGTCCCGGCCCAGGAGGCCCTGGGCGAGGCCTTCCGTCAGGCCGTCAGCCTCGCCCCTCCCACCCGCCGGGTTCCTACGTAGGGCTGGGGCCACCGGCGGGCGACTCGGCCTCGGCGGCCCTGCGGCGGCGGCGGTCGGCCACAGAGTCGGTCGATCCAGCGACGTAGACGGCCGAGCCTTCGACGAGCCACTCCGGGCTGTGGTCGTCGGCCGCGCCCAGGGCGACGTGGGTGAG
>JBKJUI010000443.1:0-8152 GCA_046590775.1 Acidimicrobiales bacterium | reverse complement strand
TTCCTCACCTTCGGAATCGGCGCCGGCAGCGGCGGAGAGCCCGTTGGGGAGTGCGGGCGGGCCCCTGGCGGTGTTTCACGTGGAACCGCCGCCTCCCGAGCCGACGCCGGAGGGGAGTGGGGCGGACGCCAACGGAGCCACTGCGTTTCCCGTGGAACCTGGCCCGCAAGGCGCCCCAGCGACGGCCTTGCGAACCGAGGAACCGGCAACGTCCGAGCCGCTGCCTCCGACTGAGGCGGCACCCAAGGCAGCCCCAACGGCCCGGCCGGTTCGCCCGCTGCCCCGGATCATGGCGGTGGCCAACCAGAAGGGCGGCGTGGGCAAGACCACGACAGCGGTAAACCTCGGTGCGGCTCTGGCCGAGCTGGGCTACCGGACGCTGGTGGTCGACCTGGATCCTCAGGGCAACGCCACCACGGGCCTCGGCATCAATGCCAGGACCCTCTCGACCTCGGTCTATGACGTCCTGATGCGGGAGCTGCCGGTTGAGGACGCCGTCGAGCCGACCAGCGTCCGGAACCTCTTCGTCGTGCCCGCCACCATCGATCTGGCTGGCGCCGAGATCGAGCTGGTGCCGGCCTTCTCCCGAGAGCTGCGGCTCAAGCGGGCCCTGGAGGGGGTGGCCGACGACTTCGACTTCACGCTGATCGACTGCCCGCCATCACTGGGGCTGCTGACGGTCAACGCCCTGGCCGCGGCCACGGAGGTTGTGGTCCCGGTGCAGTGCGAGTACTACGCCCTGGAGGGCTTGTCGGCCCTGCTGCGCAACGTGCAACTGGTGCAGACCAACCTGAACCGCTCCCTCGAGATGTCCACCATCATCCTGACGATGTACGACGCCCGGACCAAGCTGGCCGAGCAGGTGGCCAACGAGGTGAGGGCGCACTTCGGGAACGTCGTCTGCCGGCACATGGTCCCAAGGACCGTCCGGCTGTCCGAGGCGCCGAGCTTCGGGCAGCCCATAATCGTCTTCGACCCGAACTCCCGAGGCGCCATCGCCTACCGGGAGCTGGCCAAGGAGGTCTCCGGTGGCACGCCGCAGCGGGTTGGGTAAGGGGCTGGGGGCGTTGATCCCCACCGAGGCGGCGACCGGCGGTCGGGACGGCGGAGGAGGAGGCGCGCCGACGGCTCCGGGCGTCGACCTCCGCCAGGTGCCGGTCTCTGCCGTGCGGCCGAACCGGTTCCAACCTCGCCAGGAGTTCGACGAGGACAGCCTGGGCACCCTCGCCGCCTCCATTGCTGAGGTCGGCGTCCTCCAGCCCATACTTGTCCGCCCGATCGGCGACGAGGACGGCCAGCCGATCTATGAGCTCATCGCCGGCGAGCGCCGGTTGCGGGCGGCCAAGCGGGTCGGCCTCCCGGCGGTGCCTGCGCTGGTCCGCGATGTGTCCGACCTCGCCAGCATGGAGCAGGCCGTCGTCGAGAACCTGCACCGCAAGGACCTCAACGCCCTGGAGGAGGCGGCCGCCTACCAGCAGCTGCTTACCGACTTCGGTCTCACCCACGACCAGCTGGCCAAGCGGGTGGGCAAGAGCCGCACAACCATCACCAACCTCCTGCGGCTGTTCCAACTGCCCCCGCCGGTGCAGAAGCTGGTCCGCGACGGCGCGCTGGCCGAGGGTCACGCTCGCGCCCTCCTCGGCCTGTCCGACCGCCCCCAGATCGAGGCCATGGCCGCCCGGGTGGTGGCCGATGGGCTGTCGGTGCGGGCCACCGAAGAGCTGGTGCGGACCAAGCTCGCCCCGAAGCCGCCCGCCCCCCGCCCGGCGGGCACCGGCGGCAGCCCTCCTCCCGGTCGCACCAAGGACGCAGGCCTGCTGGAGCTCGAGCAGCTCCTCGGCGACCTCCTCAGCACCCGGGTCGTGGTCGAGATCGGGTCCTCGAAGGGACGAATGGTCGTCGAGTTCGCCGACCTCGACGACCTCGAGCGCATCTACCGAGCCATGACCGGAGGGTAACGCTCGCCCGACCCCCCCGACCGTTCTCCACAGGTTGGGGAGAACCCCGTGGAGAACCCTCTCCAAGTGTGACCTACGTCACACGTCGAAGGCCGAGGCCCCCTACAGGTGGGCGCTGAGCTCTTCCTCGATGGCCGCCTTGCCACGAGCACCGACCATGCGCATCACGGGCTCCCCGTCCTTGAACAGGATGAGGGTGGGGATGCTCTGCACGTCGAAGCGGGTGGTGACCTCCATGTTGTCGTCGATGTTGAGCTTGGCCACCTTGAGGCTGCCGCGGTGGTCGACGGCCAGGTCCTCGAGGACGGGGGCGATCATCTTGCACGGCCCGCACCACTCGGCCCAGAAGTCGACGAGCACCGGCTCGGTCGAGCCCTTTACCTCTTCGTCGAACGTGCTGTCGGTGACGGTGATCGTGCTGGCGCCCATGTCCGTTGCGTCCTCCTGAGGATGATGTCTTGTGACGTGAACCCCGGGCGCCCCGGGGGCATTCCGTGCTACCAGCTGGTCGGTGTCGGCTCGGGCACGTCGTCGCCCACCCGCTCGAGGAAGTGCTCGGCGTCGATGGCGGCCATGCAGCCCGATCCGGCGGCGGTGACGGCCTGGCGGTAGGTGTGGTCCTGCACGTCCCCGCAGGCGAAGACGCCCTCGACGTTGGTGCGGCTCGACCCCGGCTGGGTGATCAGGTAGCCGTTCTCGTCCATGTCCAGCTGGCCCTTGAACAGCTCGGTGTTCGGAGCGTGGCCGATGGCCACGAACAGGCCCCCGACCGGCAGGTCGTCGACCTCCCCGGTCGTGACGTTCCGCAGACGAAGGCCGGTGATCCGGTCGTCGCCCAGGACCTCCTCGACCACCGAGTCGAGCCGGAACTCGATCTTCGGGTTGCGCTTCGCCCGGTCGACCATGATCTTGCTGGCCCGCAGCTCGCTGCGGCGGTGGACGAGCGTGACCGTGCTGGCGAACTTGGTGAGGAAAGTGGCCTCCTCCATGGCCGAGTCGCCGCCGCCGACCACGGCGATCGGCACGCCCTTGTAGAAAAAGCCGTCGCAGGTGGCGCAGGTCGAGACCCCGCCTCCCTTGGCGAACAGGCGCTGCTCCGACTCGAGGTTGAGCATCAGGCTGCGGGCGCCGGTCGAGATCAGCACGCTCTCGGCGACGTAGGTCGGCTCGGCGGCGTCGGGGTCGCCGACCCAGATCCCGAAGGGACGGCGGGACAGGTCGACCTTCGACGCTCGCTTGGTGACGATCTCGGCCCCGAAGCGCGCCGCCTGGGCCCGCATGGCGGCCATCAGCTCGGGCCCCATGATCCCGTCGGGGAAGCCCGGGTAGTTCTCGACCTCGGTGGTGAGCATCAGCTGCCCACCGGGGCCGTCGGTGTTGCTCGTCTGCTCGCCCTCGAGCAGGAGGGGCTCCAGGTTGGCGCGGGCCGTGTACACCGCGGCGGTGAGGCCGGCCGGACCGGATCCGATGATGACGACCTCGCGGGTCTCGGGCATGTCGTTGCGCTCCTCTGGATGGATCGGAGGTGGTGAGGCCTCCGGGTGGTCAGTCCTCGTGCTTGGTCTGCGTGCCCTTTTTGACGAGCAGCATGCCGACGAGGATCAGCACAACGCCGAGAAGGACGTCGATGATCCACACGCTGCGTCCCTCGCGGCCGCTGATGCCCGGGATGTTCCCGACGGCCTCGTAGAGCAACCGCAGGGCGCCGATGAGCAGGACGACCAGGAGGCTGACGCCGGCCGTGGCGATGAGCAGCCCCCAGATGACCACTCGGCCGATCTTCTCGATGGGCACCGTCGTCTTGGCCCGGACCTTGTCGACGGTGGTGACGATCTTGTCGGTGACCGTGCCCACCCAGCCGTCGGGCAGCAGCACCGGCGTGCCTCCCTGGACAGCGGCCGGCGGCGTGGGGGTCGTGGCGCCCGGGACCGCTCCGGTGCGGTGGGGCGGGCCGGCCCCGCCGGGCGGAGGCGGGGCGCTGCCGATCGGGGACGCCATGGGCCGGACACTAGCGTTGCGTCCTCGTGCGGCAGGTCCTGGCTCTGTTGGCTGGAGCGCTCCTGGCCGCCGCCGGCGCCGTGGTGCTGGGTGAGTACCCCCTCGAGGGCACGACGGCGATCATCGGCTTCCCGCTGTACGGCATCGCCGTCGCCGAGCTGGCCCTGGCCATCGGGAAGCGGCTCGCGCCGGCCGCCGTCGCCGCCGTCGCCGCCATCGTCGCCGGCGGGCTGGCCTGGGCGCTGTGGATCTCCTTCGGCCACTTCCGCAACGACGTCCTCCCGCCTCTCCTCTCGTGGGTGATGGTGGCGGTGGCCGCCGTCGCCGCCGTGGCCTGGATCCGGCCCGGGCGGCGCGCCCAGAGGGAGGGCACCGAGCCGCCGGAACCCAGCCAGGACGCCTCCGTCGGCGCCACCGACGAGGCCTCGGCCCCTCCAGCGGCGATGAAGATGACACAGGGTGGCCCGGTAGTGACGGAGGGCGCTGTCGACGCTGGGTCGACCGGCGAGCGGAAGCGGGTCGGGCCGGAGAAGGCCGCCGCAGCCGGCCCGGGCGGATCGGCGGGCGCGAACGGGGCCGCATTGGGGAACCAGGGAGGGCCAGTGCCGAACGGAGGCGCGGCGCCCGAGGCGGCAGCCGACCTCTCCGGGTCACCTCCGAGCCGGGGGCGCCGGCCTGACGCAGCTGGAGCAGACGAGGAGGACGGCGCCCGGGCACCGGGGCCGTCTGACGAGGAGGTTGATCCGTGACGGTCCTGGTCACCGGAGGCGCCGGGTACATCGGCGCCCACACCGGGCGGGCGCTGCTGGCCCGCCGCCACGAGGTGGTGGTGCTCGACTCGCTCGAGCTCGGCCACCGCTCGATGGTGGGCGACGTCCCGTTCGTCGTCGGCGACACCGCCGACGAGGGCCTCGTGGTAGCCACGGTGGGAGAGCACGGTGTGGACAGCTGCATCCACTTCGCCGCCTACAAGGCCGCCGGCGAGTCGATGGAGAACCCGGCCCGGTACTTCGCCAACAACGTCGCCAGCACGAACACCCTGCTCGCTGCGCTGCAGCGGTGCTCGGTCGGTGCCGTCGTCTTCTCGAGCAGCTGTGCGGTGTACGGCACGCCCGAGCACCTGCCGGTCACCGAGGAGACGCCCGTCCACCCCGAGAGCCCGTACGGCGAGTCGAAGCTGATCGTCGAGCGCATGCTGGCCTGGTACGAGACCTGCCACGGCCTGCGGTCGATGCGCCTGCGGTACTTCAACGCCGCCGGGGCGGCCGCCGACGGGACGATCGGCGAGGACTGGACCGTGACGTTGAACCTGGTCCCGCTGGCCATGAAGGCCCTGCTCGGGGCCCGCCCGCCCCTGACCGTGTTCGGCACCGACTACCCGACTAGGGACGGCACGGCCATCCGGGACTACATCCACGTCGAGGATCTGGCCGACGCCCACGTCCTGGCCCTCGAGCACCTGTCTGCCGGCGGTGCGGGAGCGACGCTCAACCTCGGCACGGGCACCGGCTCCACCGTCCGCGAGGTGCTGGCCGCCGCCGGGCGGGCCGCCGGACGCCCCGTCCCGGCCGAGGACGTCGACCGTCGCGCCGGCGACCCGGCCGCCATCTGGGCCGACACCACCAGGGCCGCCGACCTCCTCGGCTGGCGAGCCAGCCGCGACCTCGACCAGATCGTCGCCTCCGCCTGGGCCTGGCACTCCCGCACCGCCACGAGCTGAGACCGACACCCCACTCCGGGTCCTCCGGCGGTCCCCCCGGTAAGTCTGCCCACCAATGGTCCCCACAGGAGCCAGAAGTGGGCAGACCCAAGCCCGTGTCCGCGGCGGCGCCGAGCAGTGCAGCCGGCTCCGCTCATCGGCCGACGGGGTGGAGCTTCCGGCAACGCTTTCGCCATGGGCGGAGAGGTGGAGGTGGGCCCGCCGCCACCGTCGGCCCGTAGGTGCCGGGAGAGCAGCGGGACATCACCAAAGGTGAAGGACTTTGTCGACCCGCCTGGGGGCGGCTCGTGGCTCCTGGGGGGTGGCGGTCGAGGGCGAGGTCGAGTCGCGCCTGGTCGTGTACATCCTCGACCTCGTCGACTGGATCGACCCGGAACGCACCGGTGGCAGGAGGTCCCGGACGCCCACCCACGGGGCGAACTGCGGACCGGCATCTGGGAGCTGCACGTGCGGCCCCCGACTGTGACCCCGAGTGGGACGCCTTCCGGCTCAGGTACCACTTCCCGTACCTGCTGATGACCCAGCGCCTCGTCGATGCTCCGAAGGCAGGAGGGGTCAGCGGCGTGCCGTACCGACCGATGCACGAGCCACTCACCGCCTCCGAGCGCCCGCGTGCCTTGAGAGCAGATGGGGGGACGGCAAACGGCACGCCGGTGTCGGGCGATGGCCCGTAGCCGGTCTCCAGCTGGAAGCCGGGATCGGGACAGCTGACCGGGGGGTCGGCCCCGGCGTCGGACTACGACGTCTGGCGGAGGTCGAAGGCGACGGCCGCGACGGCCGCTGCCTCGGAGGTCGACTCGTCGAAGACGGAGTACCGCCACCCGGCCTGCTTGAGCACCAGGGCCTTGCGGTTGTCCTTCTGCGTCGTGGTGATCCCACCCGGGCCGTCGTGGACGAAGCTGGAGTGGTAGTCCCAGCAGATCCGTTCCTCGACGTAGGCGCCGTCCAGCTCCCATCGGACCCCGCCGGCCTCGACGGTGACGTTGAGCGAAGGACGGCAGAAGCCGGCGGCCGTCAGCCACTCGGCGATCCGGACCTCGGGCTGGCTGGCCCCCGGGTCGTAGCCGACGCCGCGAGCGTCGAGGAGGGCGCGGACCCGTCGGAGCCGGCGACCGGGACCAGGGCGCAGGCGCTGGACGGTGGCGGCGAGCTCGTCGAGGCTGACCAGGTGGTGACGGAGCCCGTCGTCCAGGATCCAGCCCAGCTGGCGGTCGGTGAGGTCACGCCTGGCGCTGTTCTCGACGAACGTCCGAGCCCACGACGTGACCACCACCCCCCGGTGGCAGGCCTGGTCGGCCGGGACGATGAACTGGCTGCGTCGGGTGACGATCCCCGGCCCGCGTGCCTTGGCCGGCGTCAGCGTGAGCAGGTGGATGCCGTCGGTGTCGTGGCGGCCGGCCATCTGCCAGATCCTGGCGGCCGTCGGTCCGGTCACCAGCGCATCCGCTCCGTGGGACAGGCGGGCGGCCTCGACCTCCTGCTCGAACGTGGGTCGGACGCCGGCGATGCCGTGCACCCTCCGGCGCTTGCGCTCCCAGCGGCCGGTGCGCAACCGGTGCCGGACCGCCGTCCGGCTGAGGCCCGCCATCGCCGCATCCTCGGGGCAGACCAGGCTGAGCCGCTTCGCCGCTCGTTCCGCCACCGCACCATCGGGCCAACCTCGTGGATCCATGCGCTGAAAGGTGCCAGATCGCCGTGACAACCGTCGAGAGTGCCCGGTTCTGGCGTCCCTGGGGACCAGAAGTGGGCAGACCCGGTGGGGGTCAGAAGTGGGTGGTGGCGAGGGGGGTGCAGCCCTTGCGGGCCAGGACGAGGAGCAGTCGGGGTGGTTGGGGCCCCGTGCGGTCGAAGGCCAGGAACACGGCAGCGGTGCCCTGGAAGGTGCCGGTGGCCCGGTAGCGGAGGGGGCCGACGACCTCGCCGGCGTTGGCGGCGCCGGCGGTGACGCAGGCCTGCACGTCGCTCGGGAGGGCCGCCCCCGGGGTGGCGACGGCGCCGTCGGGGATGCCGTCCAGCGCGGCGGCGGCCCGCTGGGCCACGGCTTCGACGTCCTCCTGGCGGCCGAGGCCGCCGCCGTCCACGACAGGTGGCGGGGCGGCCGCCATGGCCGGTGCGGCGCTCTCCACCCTGGAGTCGGCGGATCCGGCGGCAGGCGTGGTCGGGGCGGCGGTGGCCGCCCCGCCCGCGAGCCCCGGAGGCGCTGCGGTGCTCGGGGCCGCCTTGAGGGCTTCGTCCCGGGCGGGCGCAGCGGCCGTGAACGTGGTGGCATCGCGCTCGTCCTCGGAGAGGACGGCCACCGACAGGGCGCCGATCCCGACCAGCAGGACGACGGCGGCGGCCACCGCGGCCAGGAGCGGCAGGCGCCGACTGCGGGAACCTGACGGCAGGCGGATGACCGGGGCCCGCCGCGCTGCGTCAGGTTCCCGCAGTCGGCGCCTGCCGCTCCTGGCCGCGGTGGCCGCCGCCGTCGTCCTGC
>JBKJUI010000439.1:0-8357 GCA_046590775.1 Acidimicrobiales bacterium | reverse complement strand
CCCGGGTCTCGGACTCGGAGCGCCGCAGCCCGCTCATCCACGCCTGCTTGCCGAACAGGGCCCGGTCGAGCTGGCCGACCTTCACCGCCGAGCAGCAGCCCTCCGGGTCGCTGCGCCAGAGGGGAGTGTCGAACGGCTTGACGGTCATCACCCTCAGGTTGAGCCCGTAGCGGCGGCGCACGTCCTCGACGGTCTGGAGGGTCTCGGGGAAGTGGTAGCCGGTGTCGATGAAGACGACCTCGACCGAGGGCTCGACCCGGGTGGCGATGTCGATGAGGACGGCGTCGGTCATCGATGCGCTGAGGCACAGGTAGGGGTGGAACGTGTCGACGGCCCAGCGGACTATGGCCGACGCCGGCTCCTTCTCGAAGCGGCGGTTGAGCTCGGCCAGGGCGGAGTCGGAGAGGGCCGGCGGCGTGACCTCGACGAGGCTCATGTCGCGCACTCCGAGGCGCCGATCTCCTTCACGTACGGCCCCTGCTCGTCGTAGTCGACGTACAGCTCGGGGGCCTCCTCCGGGGTGGGGAAGTGGTCGTAGCCCTTGAGCTCCTCGCCCAGGGCCTTTGCACCGCCGCTGCGAGCGAGCCACTGCTGGAACGATTCACCCGGATCCCGGTCCTTGGCGAAGCGGCCGACCACGTCGACGGTGGCGGCGGCCGCCGCCTTGGCCGGCAGGCGCAGCGCCTTCTCGCCGAAGTGGATCTGCTGCTGGCCGACATGGCCGCCCAGCAGCATCGTGTAGCCGGGAGCCGGCCGACCGTGGGCCCGCCGCTCGACGCCGAAGAAGCCGATGTCGCTGGTGTGGTGCTGGCCGCAGGAGTTGGTGCAGCCGCTGATGTTGATCCGGATGCCGCCGACCTCGGCCAAGCCGGCCTCCTCGAGGGCGGTGCCGATGGCGTCGGCCAGGCCGCGGCTCTGGGTGACGGCGATGTTGCACGTGTCGGCGCCCGGGCAGGCCACCACGTCGCGGGCCAGCTCGGCGCCGGGCTCGGCCATGTCGAGGGCGGCCAAGCGCTGGTGGACCAGGTCGAGCTGGTCCTCGCGCAGACCCCGCAGCACGAAGTTCTGGCGGTTGGTGATGCGGATGTCCGCCCCCACCTCGCGGCCGAGGGCGGCGAGGCCCCGGAACTGGGCGCTGGTGATGTCACCCAGCCGGCACCAGGCGTAGGCCGAGACGGTGCCGTTGGCCCGGCCCCGCACCACGTTGGCCTCGTCCCACCGCTCGCGCTGGCCGCCCTTGCCGAGGAACGCCACCGGTGCGTCGAGCCGGGTGACGGGGCCGGTCCCCATGCCCGCCGGGGCATCGCCACGATCGGCCACGGCCTCGGGGAGGCCGGGACCGGGCCAGCCGGCGGAGGCCCGCAGGAACCTGCGCTCCTTCAGGATGCGCTCGCGCAGCTGGTCGGCGCCCATGGTCTGCACCAGCCACTTCATGCGGGCGCGGAGCTTGTTGTCCCGGTTCCCGTAGTGGTCGAACGTGCGCAGGCAGGCCTCGATGGTGGGCAGCAGGTCGTCGCGCGCCGTGAAGTCCTCGAGGGCGAAGGCCGGGTTGGGGTTGGCACCGAGCCCGCCGGCCACGAAGACCCGGAAGCCGGGCTCGACCGCTCCGTCGGGACCATCCGGCTGGGGCCGGGTGACGCCCACCACGCCGACATCGTTGAACATGGCCTGCCCGCAGTCGGTGGAGCAGCCGGAGAAGTTGATCTTGAACTTCCGGGGCAGGCGCTGGCCGTAGGGGCTGCGAAGGAAGTGCTGGAACGCCGCCTCGGCCCACGGCGAGATGTCGAGCACCTCGTGGGGGCACGCTCCGGCCAGGTGGCAGCCGGTGACGTTGCGCACCGTGTCGCCGCAGGCCTCGCGGCTGGTCATGCCCACCTCGGCGAGGTGGCGGAGGGCGGCCGGAACCTCCTCGAGCTGGACGAAGTGGAACTGCACGTTCTGGCGGGTGGTGAGGTGGCCCCAGCCCCGGCTCCACCGCTCGGCCACCTCGGCCATCGCCTCGAGCTGCTCGGAGCTGATGGCTCCGTAGGGGGCCTTGACCCGCAGCATCTGGTTGTGGCCACCCTGCCGCTGCCCGTAGACGCCGTTGTTGAGGCGGCAGACCCGGAAGACGTCCTCATCGAGATCACCAGCCAGGTAGGCGCCGAGGTCCCGCTCGAGCTTCTCGATGTCCCGCTCGGCGGCCTCACGGAACGCAGTGGTGACCGGCACGATGGTCACGCTACCACGAATGCTGAGTTACCCGATCGGGATTGTGATCAATCGCTGCCCGGTCGGCTGGGCCGGCGGCCAGGGCGCCCGACGGGCGGGCAACCGAGAGAGCGGCGCCGAGGGTGGTCGGTACGCTGCACGCATGTCCGAACCGGCTGCCGCCGAGGCGTCCCACGTCCGCTACGACGCGGCGCTGGCCGGCGAGATCGAGGCCAGATGGCAGGCCTGGTGGGACGAGGACGGCACGTGGGAGGTGCCCAACCCCTCGGGTCCGCTGTCCGACGGCTGGCAGGAGGTGGCGGGTCGGCCCAAGGCCTACGTGCTCGACATGTTTCCCTACCCCTCGGGGTCCGGGCTGCACGTCGGGCACCCCTTGGGCTACATCGGCACCGACGTGTACGGACGGTTCCTGCGCATGACCGGGCGCAACGTGATCCACACCATCGGCTACGACGCCTTCGGCCTTCCGGCCGAGCAGTACGCGGTGGAGACCGGCCAGCACCCTCGGGTCACCACCGAGGCCAACATCGCCAACATGCGCCGCCAGCTGAAGCGGTTGGGGCTGGCCCACGACCAGCGGAGGGCCGTGGCCACCACCGACGTGGCCTACGTGCGCTGGACGCAGTGGATCTTCCTGCAGATCTACAACAGCTGGTACGACGACGAGCAGCAGCGGGCCCGGCCCGTCGCCGAGCTCGAGGCGCGGCTGCGCCGGGACCCGGCCTGGGCCGCCCTCCCCGAGGCCGAGCGCCGTCGGCAGGTGGACGAGCGGCGCCTCGCCTACCGGGCCAACGCGATGGTGAACTGGTGCCCCGGCCTCGGCACGGTGCTGGCGAATGAGGAGGTCACCGCCGACGGGCGCAGCGACCGGGGCAACTACCCGGTCTACCGGCGCCCGCTCACGCAGTGGATGCTGCGCATCACGGCCTACGCCGACCGGCTGATCGCCGACCTGGACACCCTCGACTGGCCCGAGCCGGTGAAGCTGATGCAGCGGAACTGGATCGGCCGCTCCACCGGCGCCACCGTCCGCTTCCCCTCGGCCGCCGGCGACATCGAGGTCTTCACGACGCGGCCCGACACGCTCTTCGGCGCCACCTTCATGGTGCTGGCCCCCGAGCACCCGCTCGTCGACCGCCTGGTCAGCGACGCGTGGCCCGAGGGCACCCGCGAGAGGTGGACGGGAGGAGCGGCGACGCCGGCCGAGGCGGTGGCCGCCTACCGAGAGACGGCGAGCCGGGCCACCGACCAGGACCGGCAGTCCGACGCCCGGGCCAAGTCCGGGGTCTCCACCGGCGGCTGGGCCACCAACCCGGTCACCGGCCGCCTCATCCCGGTGTTCGTGGCCGACTACGTGCTGATGGGCTATGGCACCGGGGCGATCATGGCCGTGCCGGCCCAGGACGAGCGGGACTGGGCCTTCGCCGAGGCCTACGACCTCGACATCGTCCGCACCGTGGAGCCGCCGCCCGGCTGGGTCGGCAACGCCTTCGTCGGGGAGGGGCCCGCCATCAACAGCACGAGCACGTCGGTGTCGCTGGATGGCCTGGGCACAGCCGACGCCAAGGCTCGCATAACCGCCTGGCTGGAGGGGCAGGGCCACGGCAGTGGTGCGGTCACCTACAAGCTGCGTGACTGGCTGTTCTCCCGCCAGCGCTACTGGGGTGAGCCCTTCCCGATCGTCTACGACGAGGCCGGCCAGCCCGTGGCGCTTCCGGCCGAGCTGCTGCCGGTCGAGCTGCCCAAGCTCGACGACTTCGCGCCGCGCAGCCGGCCGGACGACGACAGCTCGGAGCCCGAGCCCCCGCTCGGTCGCAACGAGGAGTGGGTGCACGTCGAGCTCGACCTGGGCGACGGCCTGAAGCCCTACCGCCGCGAGCTGAACACCATGCCGCAGTGGGCTGGCAGCTGCTGGTACTACCTGCGCTACCTGGACCCGACCAACGACGAGCGCTTCGTCGACCGCGAGGTGGAGCGGTACTGGATGGCCACCAGCGGGACCCCTGGGGGCGTCGACCTCTACGTCGGCGGCGTCGAGCACGCCGTGCTGCACCTGCTCTACAGCCGCTTCTGGCACAAGGTGCTGTTCGACCTCGGCGAGGTCTCCACTCCTGAACCGTTTCAGCGGTTGTTCAACCAGGGCATGATCGGCGCCGCCGCCTACCTGGACGAGCGAGGCCTGCACGTACAGGCCGCCGAGGTGGTCGAGGAGCCGGACGGCACCTTCAGCCACGCCGGTCGGCCCGTCGTCCGGGAGATGGGCAAGATGGGCAAGTCCCTGAAGAACGCCGTGACGCCGGACGAGATCTACGACGAGTACGGCGCCGACACCCTCCGGGTCTACGAGATGTCGATGGGCCCTCTCGACATGGGGCGGCCCTGGAACACCCGTGACATCGTCGGGGCCCACCGCCTCCTGCAGCGGGCATGGCGGGCCGTCGTCGACGATGGCACCGGCCAGGCCCGGGTCGTCGACGATCCCCCCGACCCGGCCACGGCCAAGGTGCTGGCCCATGCCGTCCACGGCGTCGGCGAGGACTACGCCGCCCTGCGCTTCAACACCGCGGTGGCCAAGGTCCACGAGCTGGTGAACCACGTCACCAAGGCCGGCTCCTGTCCCCGCCAGGTCGGCGAGGCGCTGGCCCTTCTCCTGGCCCCGCTGGCCCCCCACCTGGCCGAGGAGATGTGGACTCGCCTCGGCCACGCCCCGTCGATCGGCCGGCAGGCCTTCCCGCAGGCCGACCCGGCGCTGCTGGTCGAGGACACGGTCACGCTGGTCGTGCAGGTCAACGGCAAGGTCCGCGACCGGATCGAGGTCACCCCCACGATCACCGCCGAGGAGGCCGAGGCGATGGCGCTGACCAGTGCGAAGGTCGTCGAGCTGCTGGCGGGCGGCACCCCGAAGAAGGTGGTCACCCGGCCGCCCAGGCTGGTGAACGTGGTCGTGTGAACGGCGGCCGCTAGGAACGCAGGAGCTCGGCCACGCGGAAGGCGAGGTCGAGGGACTGGCGGGCGTTGAGGCGCGGGTCGCACGCGCTGGTGTAGTTGACGTCGAGCTGCTCCTCGGAGACGTCCTCGCCGCCGCCCAGGCACTCGGTGACGTCGTCGCCCGTCAGCTCGCAGTGGAGGCCGCCGGGCCAGACGCCCTGAGACCGGCAGACCTCGAAGAAGCCGGCCACCTCGTCGACGACGACCTCGAAGCGGCGGGTCTTGCGGCCGGTGGTGGCCGTGAAGGTGTTGGCGTGCATGGGATCGCAGGCCCACACCACCGGGGTTCCTTCGGCGACGACGGCCTCGACGATGGCCGGCAGGACGTGCCGGACCTTGTCGGCGCCCATGCGGTTGATGAAGGTGAGGCGCCCCGGGGCCCGGTGGGGGTTGAGGCGGCGGGCCAGGGCCACGGCGTCCTCGGGCGTGGCCTTCGGGCCGAGCTTGACGCCGAGCGGGTTGCCCACGCCCTCGAGGAAGGCGACGTGGCCGTGGTCGAGCTGGCGGGTGCGCTCGCCGATCCAGAGCATGTGGGCGCTGCAGTCGTACCAGTCACCGGTCAGCGAGTCCTGGCGGGTGAGCGCCTCCTCGTACCCGAGGAGCAGCGCCTCGTGCGAGGTCCAGAAGTCGACCTGGTGCAGGCCCGCCTCGCGATCGAGGTCGATTCCGCAGGCCCGCATGAAGGTCATGGCCCGGTCGATCTCGCCGGCCAGCTTGTCGTAGCGCAGGCCCTGAGGGCTGGAGGTGACGAACTGCTGGTTCCAGTGGTGCACCCGGCTGAGGTCGGCGAAGCCGCCCTTGGTGAAGGCCCGCAGCAGGTTCAGGGTGGAGGCCGCCTGGTGGTAGGCCTGCACCAGGCGCTGCGGGTCGGGCCGGCGCGCATCGACCGTGGGGGCGTCGTCGTTCACGCTGTGACCCCGGAAGCTGGGCAGCTCGACGCCGTCGACCATCTCGGTGTCGCTCGACCGGGGCTTGGCGAACTGTCCCGCGATCCGGCCCACCTTCACCACCGGCACTCCGCTGCTGTAGGTGAGGACCACCGCCATCTGCAGGATGACCTTGAGCTTGTCGCGGATGGCGTCGGCCGAGAAGTCGGAGAAGCTCTCGGCGCAGTCGCCGGCCTGGAGCAGAAAGGCGCGACCGGCGGCGACCTCGCCCAGGGCGTCGGTCAGCTGGCGCGCCTCGCCGGCGAAGACCAGCGGCGGCACCGATGCCAGGTGCTTCTCGGCCAGGTCGACCGCCGCCGCGTCGGGCCACACGGGCTGCTGCACGACGGGAAGGTCGCGCCACGCCGCCGGTGTCCAGATCGATCCCACGCTCCCATGGTCCCGCGTGAGCCCCCTCTTCGGCAAAGGGGAACTCAGGTCCAGGCGTCGGTGACCTGCCCCGAGAGAGGCGCGAGGACAGGACTCTGTTGCGGGTGGAACGTTCCATGCCTAGCCTCCGCCGGGATGGAGCAGGGAGCTCGGGTGCGCCTCGTCGACGTCGCCCGTGCGGCGGAGGTCTCGCTGTCGGCGGCCAGTGTCGCCCTCAACGGCCGTCCCGGGGTGAGCGAGCCGACGCGGGCCAAGGTCCAGGCGGTGGCCCGCAAGCTCGGCTACGTGGCCGACGCGTCGGCCGCATCGATGCGGAGCGGGCGCACGAAGATCCTCGGCCTGGTGGCCGACGAGGTCGCCCCGAAGCACATGGCCGCGCTGGCCGCCGCCGCCGCTGACGCAGGCCACCTGCTCGTGGTGGCGCCTCCGGGCAACGTCGGCTTCCTCGTACGCCGCGGTGTGGACGGCCTGGTCGTCGCCGGCAGCGACAGGGCGGCCACGGCGTGGGCGAAGACCGGCCGGCCGCTGGTGGTCCTCGGCGACGGGCGGCTCCCCCGCGGTGCCACCCGGGTGGCCGCCGGCGACGGTGCCGGCGCCAGGGCCGTCGCCGCGCTCACCGATCTGGCCTGAGGCTCGAGGCTCGATGCAGCCCTTCCGCTTCGGCGTCCAGCTCGACGGCGCCCCTTCAGCCGCCGCTTGGCGCGACCGGGCCCGCCAGGTCGAGTCCCTCGGCTATTCCACGCTGTACGTGCCCGACCACCTCGACGACCAGTGGGCGCCGACCGTCGCCCTCACCGCCGCCGCCGAGGCCACCACCACGCTGCGGGTCGGCAGCCTGGTCTACGACAACGACTACCGGCACCCGGTCGTGCTGGCCAAGGAGATGGCCACGCTCGACCTGCTGAGCGAGGGGCGCCTCGAGGTCGGTCTCGGCGCCGGCTGGATGCGGAGCGACTACGAGCAGTCGGGCATCGCCTACGACGAGCCCGCAGTGCGGGTGGCCCGGCTCGAGGAGGCGGTGCAGATCATGGAGGCGCTGTGGGCCGATGGCACCTGCACCTTCTCCGGCGAGCACTACACGGTCACCGACGCGATCGGCATGCCCCGCCCCTTCCGCCCGCCGCGACCCACGCTGCTCCTCGGGGGAGGCGGCAAGCGGGTCCTGTCGTTCGCCGCCCGCCACGCCGACGTGGTCGGGGTGAACGCCAACCTTCGCGCCGGCCGGGTGGGGCCCGAGGTGGCGGCGACCGTCACCGCCGAGCGCTTCGACGAGCGAGTGGGCTGGATCCGGGCCGCCGCCGGCGACCGCTTCGACCGGCTTGAGCTGCAGATCCTCACCGTGGTGGCCGCCATCACCGACGACCGCAAGGCACTGGCCGAGAGCCTGGCCCCGGCCTTCGGGGTCGAGCCGGCGGCTGCCCTCGAGGTGCCGATGGTCGTCGTCGGCACGGTGGAGCAGGTGTGCGACACGCTGCTCGAGCGCCGGGAGCGCTACGGGTTCTCGTCCTACGTCTTCCACGGCCCTGACGTCGAGCCCTTTGCGCCAGTGGTCGAGCGCCTCGGCGGCACGTGACGAAGCGGAGGATCGGGGTCTTCGGGGGCACCTTCGACCCCGTGCACGTCGGCCACCTCGTCGCCGCCGTGAACGTCCGCCACGCCCTCGACCTCGACGTGGTGCTGCTGGTCGTGGCCAACCGGCCGTGGCAGAAGGTCGGGAGCCGGGAGGTCTCGCCGGCGGCGGACCGGCTGGCCGTGGTCCAGGCTGCGGTGGGCGAGGTCCCCGGAGTCGAGGCCAGCGACCTGGAGCTCGTGCAGGGAGGGGTCAGCTACACAGCCGACACG
>JBKJUI010000253.1:0-6329 GCA_046590775.1 Acidimicrobiales bacterium | reverse complement strand
CTTGCAGTACAGGCCCTTGTAGCAGGCGACCATGGCCGCCAGGAAGCCGAACACCGCCGCCTTGATGAGCGCCGAGAACAGGTCCTGTACTGCAAGGGTGGCCCGAAGGGCGTGGGTGACGCGGTCAACCAGGCCGTCGTCGTCACCTTCATCCTCATCTTCTTCGCCAACTTCGTCCTGACCACGCTGTACTTCGCCCTCATCCCCCAGAAGTTCTGATGGCGCTCGCCACCAAGCCGATCCGGGCTGTCGGCACCATCACCGGCGGCCTGGGCAACTCGGCCGAGGAGGTCGGCCGCCAGCTGGGCTTCTACGTGCGCATCCTGCGCGAGATCCTCCGCGGCAAGTGGCTGCGCCGCCGCTACCGCAGCCAGCTGTTCGGCATGATCTCCGACATCACGATCGGGGCCAGCGCCCTCATCGTGGGCGGCGGCATGGTGTTCGTGATCTTCTCGATGTCCTTCTTCACCGGGACCGAGGTGGGGCTGCAGGGCTTCAAGGGACTGGAGCAGATCGGGGCCCAGTCCTTCACCGGCCTCGTCGGGGCCTTCGCCAACACACGCGAGGTCACCCCGCTCATCGCCGGCATCGCCTTCGCCGCCCAGGTGGGCGCCGGCTTCACCGCCGAGCTGGGCGCCATGCGCATCTCCGACGAGATCGACGCCCTCGAGGTGATGTCGATCCCGACCTTCACCTACCTGGTCTGCACCCGGGTCATCGCCGCCGTCATCTGCATCCTGCCGCTCTACCTCTTCAGCCTCTTCGCCAGCTTCTTCGCCACCGAGCTGATCTCCACCCGCTACTTCGGCCTCTCGCCCGGCCAGTACAAGCACTACTTCCGGCTCTACCTCCCCACCATCGACATCGTGTACTCGACGATCAAGGCGGTGGTGTTCGCCCTCGCCGTCAGCCTCATCCACTGCTACTACGGCTACTACGCCAAGGGCGGCCCGGCCGGCGTCGGCGTGGCCGTGGGCCGGGCCATCCGGCTGTCCATCGTGACCGTCGTCCTGCTCAACCTGCTGATGTCGCTCCTGTTCTGGGGTGGCGGCAACACCGTGAAGATCGCCGGCTAGCCGGGCATGAACGGCCTCTTCCTCGCCGGCTCGGAGCGTGGCTACCGGATGGTGGTCGGGCTGGTCACGCTGCTCGTCCTCGCCTCGCTCACCGTGTTCGGCGTGAAGATCCGGGTGGGTGGTGACCCCCGCTCCTACTACCAGCTGAACGCTTCCTTCACCGCCGCCGGAGAGGGCCTGCTGCCGGGGTCCGACGTGAAGGTGCGCGGCGTCGACATCGGCCGCGTCCGCAACATCCGGCTGGTCGACGGGCGGGCCCTGGTGCGCCTCGACGTCAAGAAGAGCCAGAGGGTGCCGCGAGCGTCTTCGGCCACCATCCGGCCGAAGACGCTGTTCGGTGAGAAGTTCGTCGACATCGACCCGGGCGCCACCGACGGGACGGGGCCCTACCTCGCCGACGAGGGCACCGTGGTCGACACCGTCGGCGGCTTCGAGCTCGAGCGGGTGCTGGCCGACCTGTATCCGGTCCTGAAGGCGGTGAAGCCGCAGGAGCTGACGGTGATCCTCGACTCGCTGGCCTCGGCGGCCGACGGGAAGGGCCCGCAGATCAACCGCCTGATCGGCACCTACTCCGAGGTGCTCGGGGCCCAGGCCTCGAACGCCGCCGAGCTCGACCAGTACCTGCAGGAGCTGGCCCGGCTGTCCGAGGGTCTGGTCGATCTGGCGCCAGCGGCGCTCGGACTGGCCACCGACCTCAACCAGACGCTGCCCGACCTCAACGCCCGGGGCACCCAGCTCACCGCCCTCCTCGACCAGACCACCCGGCTCTCCGGTGACCTCGACTCGCTGTTGCAACGCAACACCCCCTTCCTCGACAAGGCGATCAACGAGGGCGGCCGCACGCTCCAGGTGCTGTTCGACGACCGCAACCAGATCGGGCCCGTCATCACCGGCCTCCGGCAGTTCTTCCAGGTCCTGAACGGCATCGGCCGCATCCCGTACGGCGACGGAACCCAGCTGGTGGCCATCAAGTACGTGCTCGACCCCGAGTGCCTCACCGGGCGGGAGCACTGCGGCAGGTCGATGCTCCCCGACGGCCGGATCGTCGACAACGCCGCCGCCCCCGCAGCCGCAGCCAAGGCGGCGGCGCCGGTGGCCAGCCAGGCTCCGCCGCCCAAGCTCTCCACCCAACCGGCTCTCGGCTCCATCCTCCCCGAGGCCACCACCGGCGCCCAGGCCATCGTCGACCTCCTCGGGACCGTGCTGGGAGGCCCCCGGTGAAGGGGACGGTCGCCCGGCTCTCCCTCTTCCTGGCGCTGTGCCTGTTCTTCACGGCGCTGCTGGCCTTCACGATCGGGAACGTCAGCTACCGCGACCCGCTCGACCGCAACACCTACTCGATGAAGGCGGTGTTCGACGACGTCACCGGGTTGCTGCCGAACGACAACGTCAAGATCGCCGGCGTCGTCATCGGCAAGGTCAGCGGCGTCAAGCTGGTCGACGGCCGCGCCGTGGTCAGCATGAAGATCCGCAAGGGCTACCGGGTGCCGAGCGACACCGAGGCGGCGATCCGCTGGCGCAACCTCCTCGGCCAGCGCTTCGTCTACCTCTACCCGGGGACCTCGCCCGTGGTGATGGCCCGGGGCGCCACGATCGAGAAGACCCGCTCGGTGGTCGACCTTGGCGAGCTGTTCAACCGGCTCGGCCCCATCGTGAAGGCCATCGACCCCCAGCAGGTCAACACCTTCCTCGACTCGATCGTCCAGGGCCTCGACGGCAACGAGGGCGCGGTGCGCTCGGCCATCGCCGACCTCGGGACGGTGGCCTCGGCCATCGCCCAGCGCGACCAGGCCATCGGCCGCCTCCTCGACAACCTGGCCACCGTCAGCGACGCCATCGTCGACCGCGACGCCCAGATCCGCCAGACCCTCGACAACCTGGTCGCCCTGGCCACCACCTTCAGCCAGAACACCGCCGTGGTCGACCAGGCCATCACCTCCCTCGGCTCGATCAGCCAGGACCTGGGCGCGCTGCTGCGAAGCAACCGCACCCAGGTCGACTCGATCATCGCCAACCTCGTGGTCGTCGTGAAGACCGTGCAGGCCAAGCTGCCCCAGCTCAACGAGGTGCTGGGCAACCTCGACCGGGCCACCGCCGCCCTCTTCCGGTCCGGCCGGTACGGCGAGTGGCTGAACCAGGCGCTTCCCTGCGGCCGGGTCACGCTCGGCCCCGGGCTCGACGAGGACATCCCCTGCGACGCCTCCCGAGCGGGGAACGCCCTGGACCTCCCCGATCTCGGCGGGGTGATCGGTCCGATCACCGGTCCCCTCCTCGGCGCCAGGGACCAGGCGCCGGCGCCGGCTGCTTCCGGGTCGGCCGCGGCTGCTCCGGCCACCACGACCCCGGGGGCACCGACGCCCGGTCGGATCACCGAGGGGGCGGTGGCCGCGGCCCAGCTGCTGGGCGTGCCCCTCCAGCCGCCGGGCGGTGGCCCGTGAGGTCGTTCCGTGACCGCAACCCCTACCTGATCGGGATCTTCTCCGTCCTGGTCATCCTGGCCCTGGTGGGCTTCGCCTTCTCGCTCGGGATCCTCCAGCTGTTCAAGGAGAGGTACGAGGTCCGCGGGGTCTTCGCCGACGCCTCGGGGATCAAGAAGGGTGACGACGTCAAGATGGCCGGGATCAAGGTCGGCATGGTCACCGGCATCGCTCCCGACCGGGCCAAGGGCAACGTCCTCGTGCAGTTCCAGGTCGACGGCGGGGTGAAGGTGGCCGACAACGCCACGGCCGAGATCGCCCTCGAGACGCTGCTCGGCACCAAGTTCCTCCGGCTCGGCGGCCCGGTCCGGCCCCCCTACCTTCACGAGGTGCCGCAGGACCGGCGCGAGATCCCCCGCGAGCGGACCAAGACGCCGTTCGACGTGTTCGAGCTGACCAAGACGGCCACCACGAACATCAACGCCACGGACACCGACAAGCTGAACAAGCTCATCGGGTCGCTCGCCGACATCACCGCCGGCCAGAAGGAGGAGGTGGCCCAGCTCCTCACCGGCATCACCGAGCTCTCGGAGACGCTGAACAGCCGGGACGCCCAGCTCCGCGGGCTCCTCGACCGGGCGCAGACCCTCACCGGCGTCCTGGCCGAGAAGGACCAGACGCTGGTCGCCCTGGTCGACCAATCCAAGCGGATCCTGGACCTCATCGACGCCCGCCGCGGCGATCTCAGCCAGCTGCTGCGTGACGGCAACGCGCTGGTCGGCGAGCTGGCCCGCCTCATCGGGGTCAACCGGGTCCAGCTCGACGTGCTGCTGAAGAGCCTGCACCCTGTCCTCGAGACGGTCGAGTCCAACCAGGCCATCCTCGACCGGGCGGCCGGGCTGGTCGGCCCGGGGGCGCTGGCCCTCAGCCTGGCCCCGGTGCACGGCCCCTGGCAGGACATCTACATCCAGTCGGTCGGACCCGACGTCGTCTGCCTCCTCGGCAAGCTCAGCGGGCAGCCCTGTCCCTCCCAGGCGGTCGGGTGACCGCCCGCCGCCTGATGGGAGCAGCGGTGGCCGTGGCCGTGCTGGGCCTCGGGCTTGCCGCCTCGGAGCCTGCGGCGGCCGAGACCCAGGAGATCACCGCCTACTTCCCTTCGGCCATCAGCGTGTACTCCCGGGGCAGCGTCAAGGTCCTCGGCCTCAACGCCGGCAAGGTCACCAAGGTCGAGACGCAAGGCTCCAGGGTGATGGTGAAGATGCGGATGGACGGCGACGTCCCCCTGCCCGAGGACGTGAAGGCCACCATCGTCCCGAGCTCGCTGATCGGCGAGCGCTACATCCAGCTGTTCCCGGCCTGGACCGAGGGGACCCCGATGGCCCCGCCCAAGCTGGTGATCCCCCTCGAGCGGACCAGCGTCCCGGTCGAGCCCGACGAGGCGCTGGCCGCCCTGAAGCGCCTCCTTGACAGCCTCGATCCCGACGCCACCGGCCGGCTGGTCAAGAACCTGGCCGAGGACCTCGATGGCCAGGGCCAGAACCTGTCGTCGGCGCTCTCGGGCCTCAGCCGCCTCACCCGGACGCTCGCCGACAAGGACGAGCAGATCGCCGGCATCATCGACAACGTCGACCGGCTCACGACCACGCTGCGCACGCGCGAAGCCCAGCTGGGCTCGCTGATCGACAGCTTCGCCCGAACCGCCAGCCTGTTGGCCGAGGAGCGCCAGCAGCTCCAGCAGCTGCTCAAGGGCCTCGGCACCGTCTCGGTCGACGCGCTCGAGCTGATCCGCTCGAACCGGGTCGACCTCCAGGACGACCTCAACACCATCTCCCGCCTCATGGTGTCGCTCAGCAGCAACCTCGAGTCGGTCAAGACGCTGCTCTCGGCCGCCCCGGTCATGGTCGCCGGCCGCGACCTGGACGGCCGCAGCGAGGGGCTCCTGGCCGCCTACGACCCGACCTACCACCTGATCGACCTGCGCACCACGCTCTCGCCCCTGGCTGGCAACGCCCTCGGCCGCCTGTTCGCCATCCTCGGGCTGCCGGCCACCACCATCTGCCTCCCGGTGGACGTCACCTGCACCCCGCCCGGCGCCACGTCCGCCGGGTCCGAGCCGGTCGCATCCGCTCCTCCCGCAGCTCCCGCGCCTCCCGCCACCGTCGGCGGCGGAGCGCAGGCTCGACCCGCACCGGCGGCCCGCCCGTCCGGGACGGCGCCCACGACCGCCTCTCCTCCGCCATCCACGACCACGTCGGCGCCCCGCACGCCCCTCGACGGGATCCTCGACCTCCTCGGCGGGGCGAAGGTGACCGGCCAGTCGGCCTCCGCCGTGATCCCGGCGATGCCGCCCCGGCCGACCACCGGGGCCGGGGGATGGCTGCGACGGGCCGCCCGCACCGCGGTCGAGGCGATGTCATGAACCGGTTCGTGGCCACCGTCGTGGCCGGGCTGGTGCTGCTCGGGGGTCTGACCGCCTGCTCGAGCGACGACATGGTGGTGAGGTCGACCTTCGCCGACACCGGCGACCTACAGCCACGCGGGTCGATCCAGCTCGCCGACGTCCGGATCGGGAGCATCACCAGGATCCGCCTCACCAAGGACTTCCTGTCCGAGGTCACCATGCGCATCGACCCCTCGGTCAGGGTGCCGAAGGACTCCCAGCCGGTCCTGCGCACCAGCTCCCTGCTCGGCGAGAAGTTCATCGAGCTGCGCCCCCGTGGACCCGACCCGGCGGCGGGTCCGTTCCTGGCCGACGGCGACGACCTCGGGACCGGCCAGGAGGCGCCGGAGCTCGAGTTCATCGCCCAGGAGGCCGTCACCGTCCTCGGCGGGGTGG
>JBKJUI010000047.1:0-8166 GCA_046590775.1 Acidimicrobiales bacterium | reverse complement strand
CAGGCGGCGGGCCTCGACGGCCGCCGCTTCCACGTCCACTTCCCGGCCGGTGCCGTGCCGAAGGACGGCCCCTCGGCCGGGGTCACGATGACCACGGCGCTGGTGTCGCTGCTCACGGGGCGGCTCGTGAAGCCCACCCTGGCCATGACCGGCGAGGTCACGCTCCAGGGCAAGGTCCTGCCGATCGGCGGGGTGAAGCAGAAGGTCCTGGCCGCCCACCGGGCCGGCCTCACCGAGGTGATCCTGCCCCGCGGCAACGAGGCCGACCTCGACGACGTGCCGGAGCTCATCCGGGCTGCGCTCACCGTCCACCTCTGTGGCGACGTCCGCGAGGTGCTGGATCTCGCGCTGGAGCCGGCCGTGGTGGCGGTCGCCGCCTGACACGACAGGATCAGCGACAGCGCCGGCTCAGCTGTAGAAGCCCAGCACGTCGACGATGACGTGGGTCGAGCCGGCGCTGTTGAAGATGGCCACCCGTCCTTCAGGGCCGAGGGTGGCAGAGCTGCTCCCCGTTGGGAGGGTCAGGCCCGATCTGTGGCGCTCGCACCCACCGTCAGCAGCCTGGTGGCCTCCGGGCCGTCGTGCTCGTGACGCCGGCCGGGAGGGTCGTGGGCGGCCCGCTCGTGGTGGTCGGGCACGGCGCCCGGGTCGTGGTCGTGCGAGGCGGCTGGGTCGTCTGGGTGGTCGTCGGCTGTCCGGGGAGCGGGAGCGTCGGGATGGTGAGCTGCTGCGGGACGGAGTCGGCCGGGTTGAGCGGAGGCGGCAGCGTGGTCGCTGCGCCGTTCACCTGGGGCTGGGTGGGCGGAGGGGGCGGGACTGCGCCGGGCAGCTTGAGGCCCAGGTCCTCGGGCGTGTTCACCTGCATCGGCGTCTCCTTGACGCCCTGCAGCGCTCCCTTCATGGTGCCCGAGAAGATCCGGGCCGGAGGACCGCCACCGAACAGGGGCCGGCCCCGTGCGTCCTTCAGGGGCGTCGGGGTGCCGACGTTGCCGACCCAGACGGCCGTGGCCAGCTGGGGGGTGTAGCCCACGAACCACACGTCTTTGCTGTCGTTGGTGGTCCCGGTCTTGCCGGCCACGGTCCTGTCGATGGCGGCCGCCTTGCCCGTGCCCTCCTTGACCACCCGCTGGAGCACGCCGTTGATGACGCCGGCCTCCTTCGGGTCCATCCTGCCCTTCTGGATCTTCTTCTCGAACTGGTAGACGACCTTGCCCTGGCCGTCCTTGATGCGGGCGACCAGGTACGGCTCGGCGTAGGTGCCGGCCGAGGCGAAGACCCCGTAGCTGGCGGCCATGTCGAGAGGGTTCACCTCGGAGGCGCCGAGGGCGATGGTGGGGAAGGCCTTGATGGACTTGGGCTGGCCCAGGCGCTCGGCCACCTTCTTGATCTTGTCGGGACCGACCTTGAGCGCCACCTGGGTGTACACGACGTTGACCGACTCGACCGTGGCGTCGTCGAGCGTCATCAGCCCACCCGTGCCCTCCTCGGCGTTCGTGACGGTCACCTTCTGACCCTGGTAGTCGTAGACGTAGGGCGACCTCGACTCGTAGGTGGTGCCGGGGTGGATCTTGGCCTCGAGAGCGGCGGCGTAGGTGAAGGGCTTGTACGACGAGCCGGGTTGCCGGGCGAACTCGGGTCGGGTGCCGACGTCGACCTCGCCGCCCTTGTGGTCGCCCACCAGCACCCGGATGGCGCCGTCACCGGGCTGCACGCTGACGATGGCTGCGCTGGGGTCCTCGGGGCGGGGGAGGGCGGCCTCGGCCGACTCGCGAGCCGCCTTCTGGGCCTTCGGGTCGAGCGTGGTCTCAACGACGAGCCCACCACCTTCGAGCTTGGCCAGCTGGTCCTCCTCGTCACCGCTCAGCACCTTCTTGCCGAGGATCTCCCGGCGGGCCCGGTCGATGACCAGCCGCTCCGTCTTGGGCGTGGACGGCGGCAGGGCGATCGGCGTCAGCGGCTTGGCCTGGAGGGCGGCCACGTCCTCCTTGGGGACGTCGCCGGCGTCGGCCATCGCCGCCAGCGTTCGGTTCCGGCGCTCGAGGACGGGCTCGGGCTTCTTTCGGGGGTCGAGGCTGCTCGGGGCGCGGATGCGCACGGCGATGGCGGCGGCCTGATCGGGGGTCAGCTGAGCGGCGGGCACCCCGAACGTGCGCCGGGCCGCGGTCTCGATGCCGTAGTTGCCGTCGCCGAAGTACACCTGGTTCAGGTAGCGCTCGAGCAGCTGGTCCTTTGAGTAGTCACGCTCGAGCCGGGTGGCGTACAGCACCTCGCGCAGCTTGCGGAAGATCGTCCGCTCGCCGCTGGTGTAGTTCAGCTTGGCCAGCTGCTGCGTGATGGTCGACCCACCCTGCTGGCGGCTGCCGGTGGCCATGTTCAAGGTGGCCCGGACGATGGCCGACGGGTCGACGCCGTCGTGGCGGTAGAACTCGGCGTCCTCGGACGCCAGGACGGCGCCCTTCACGTGGGGCGGGAGGTCGCCGATCCGGATGGGGATCCGCTCCCCCTCCTCGAAGCCGCCCAGGACCGAGCCGTCGGCGGCCAGCACCTTGGAGCCCTCGGGGGCGGTGTTCAGGCCCTTGACGCTCGGGGCGAAGGGGGTGAGGACCACGAGTATGACCTTCGAGGCCGCTAGGGCGGCGACGCTGCGCAGCGGTGGGATGACGGCGATCAGGACGAGCAGGATGGCGACGGCGGCGGCCGCCGACCGGCGCTTGTGGTTCGTGAAGGCATCTCGCCAGGTTGGGTTCTGCCGCAGCGAGGGGTCGACGTCCACGCTGGCAGGGTTCCCCGGCCTAGAGCGCGCCAACCTCCGAAGCGGACGAAGTGCGCGCCGGCTCAGGCTGTGCCTGCCCTCCGGAGCCGGCTGGCTCCCGGTACAGCTGCGCCCCCTCGTCGACGAACTGCTGGGCCTTCTCCTTGAGGCCGATCTCGACGGCCTGCTCGGCGGCTACCCCGAGGGCATCCGCATAGTCACGAACGTCCTGGGAGATGCGCATCGAGCAGAACTTCGGCCCGCACATCGAGCAGAAGTGGGCCGTCTTGGCCGGCTCGGCCGGCAGGGTCTCGTCGTGGTAGGCGCGGGCGGTGTCCGGATCGAGGGCCAGCTCGAACTGGTCGGCCCACCGGAACTCGAACCGGGCCTTTGAGAGGGCGTCGTCCCAGGCCTGGGCCCCAGGGTGGCCCTTGGCCAGGTCGGCGGCGTGGGCCGCGATCTTGTAGGCGATCACGCCCTGCTTCACGTCGTTGCGGTCGGGAAGTCCCAGGTGCTCCTTGGGGGTGACGTAGCAGAGCATGGCCGTGCCGAACATGCCGATGGTGGCGGCCCCGATGGCGCTGGTGATGTGGTCATAGCCGGGCGCCACGTCGGTGGTGAGAGGGCCCAGCGTGTAGAAGGGCGCTTCCTTGCACCACTCCTGCTGCAGCTCGACGTTCTCCCGGACCTTGTGCAGCGGCACGTGTCCGGGGCCCTCGACCATCACCTGGACGTCGTGGCTCCACGCGATCTCGGTGAGCTCGCCCAGCGTGCGCAGCTCGGCCAGCTGGGCCTCATCATTGGCGTCGGCGATGGAGCCGGGCCGCAGGCCGTCGCCGAGCGAGAAGGCCACGTCGTAGGCGGCGAACAGCTCGCAGATCTCCTCGAAGTGCTCGTAGAGGAACGACTCGGTGTGATGGGCCAGGCACCAGGCCGCCATGATCGCTCCGCCCCGGCTGACGATCCCGGTGACCCGCCTGGCGGTCAGGGGGACGTAGGCGAGCCGGACGCCGGCGTGGATGGTCATGTAGTCGACGCCCTGCTCGCACTGCTCGACCAGGGTGTCGCGGAAGACCTCCCAGGTGAGGTCCTCGGCCTTCCCGTCGACCTTCTCGAGCGCCTGGTAGATCGGCACGGTGCCGATGGGCACGGGGCTGTTGCGCACGATCCATTCGCGGGTGGTGTGGATGTCAGCGCCGGTCGACAGGTCCATGACCGTGTCGGCGCCCCACGTGGTCGACCAGGTGAGCTTGTCGACCTCCTCGGCGATCGAGGAGGAGACGGCGGAGTTGCCGATGTTGGCGTTCACCTTCACGAGGAACGCCTTGCCGATGATCATCGGCTCGCTCTCGGGGTGGTTGACGTTGGCCGGCAGGATGGCTCGGCCGGCGGCGATCTCGGCCCGCACCAGCTCGGGGTCCAGCTGCTCCCGGGCGGCGACGAACCGCATCTCGGGCGTGACCTCGCCGCGCCTGGCGTAGTGCATCTGCGACACGTTGGCCCCGGCTCGGGCCCGCTTCGGGGCCCGGCGCCCGCCCTGCCACACCTCGGTGGCGGGCTCTGCGGGCTCTGCGGGCTCGCTGCGGCGGACTGCGGCCCGTCCGTCGTCGCGGAGGTCGTAGCGCCGTCCTTCGTACTCCTCGACGTCACCTCGGCCGTCGATCCAGGGCAGGCGCAGCGGCGGCAGGCCGACCGCCGGGTCGGACCCGGGCCCGCTCGTGTCGTAGAGCCGGACGACCTCGCCGTTGGTCTGAACCACCTCGGTGATCGGCACGCGAAGGCCGTCGACCTCGACCGCTGCCTTGCGCCGCGCCGCCTGCACTGACTGAGCCATCCTGTGCGCTCCCTCCGCCGGTCTGACCGGATCAGGTTCGAACGGTCGGCGCCCCGTGGCAGCGCCCTCTCAGCCCATCCGGAACGGGCTCCCGCGGTTGATCCTTCCGACGCTACTGCAGGGGCAACGGCACGTCGAAGCCCCGGGCGGCCAAGCCCTCCTCGATGGCCCTCACCGTGCGCTCGACCACGGCCACCCTGGCGTAGCGCTTGGACTCGGCCTCGACCAGGATCCAAGGGGCCTCCGAGTGGTCGGTGCGCTCGACCATCTCCTGCAACGCGGCCTCGTAGGCGCCCCGCTTCGCCCGGTTGCGCCAGTCCTCGGCGCCCAGCTTCCAGGCCTTCAGCGGGTCGGTGGCCCTCCGCTCGAACCGCTTGAGCTGCTCGGCGTCGGAGATCTCCAGCCAGAACTTGAGGAGGATGGTCCCCTCCGCCACCAGGGTGCGCTCGAACTCGACGATCTCCTGGTACGCCCGCCCCCACTGCTCGGCGGTGGCGAAGCCCTCGACCCGCTCGACCAGCACCCTGCCGTACCAGCTGCGGTCGAGCACGGTCATCCCGCCCCAGCCGGGCAGCACCGGCCAGAACCGCCAGAGGAAGTGATGCCGCTTCTCCCGAGCGGACGGCGCTGCGAACTGGGCGACGTGCACGTGGCGAGGGTCGAGCGGATCCACCAGGCGGCGGATGGCGCCACCCTTGCCGGAGGCGTCCCACCCCTCGAAGACGGCGCAGAGGGGCGGTCCCAGCCGGCGCACGCCGTCGACGGTCCCGTCGCTGGCGAGCTGGCCGCCGAGGACGAGGCGCAGCTGGAGCAGCCTCTGGGAGGCGGCGTCGAGCCGGTGGCCCTCCTGCTCGCGCGACAGCCGGAGGGAGAGGTCGAGCTGGCCCAGCCGTTCCGTCGGCTGCTCAACGGCGCTCAAGGCGCACCCCCGGAACCCCGGCCACGATCGTCACGCGGGCTCCCGACCCGAGGACGGTGAGGTCGTCGGGATCCAGTCCCGGCGACCGCACGAGCACGACGTCACCCTTGTGAGGGTCGGCTAGGAGCGCCAGCTCGAGCCGAGCACCTGGGCCCTCGGGGAGCGGTGAGATGTCGACGACCAGGGCCTCGTAGGACCCGTCGGGCAGCGGCTGCACGCCGCAAACCCTTGCAGATCCTGGGTTTCTGTGGCTGCAGGGGTTCAAAACCCGCGCATCTGCTGGAGGATGCTTGACCTGGAGGGCCAGAACCCCTTTCATGGCAAGGACTTCCCCAATCCACCTGGAGGTGGCGTGAACAAAGCAGAGCTGATCGACCACGTGGCTGCGGCCACGGGGACCGGCAAGAAGGAAGCGGAGGAGTCGGTCGAGGCCGTGCTCTCCGGGATCATGGCCACGGTCAAGAAGGGGGAGGACGTGTCGGTGTTCGGCTTCGGCAAGTTCTCGCCGAAGGCCAACGCCGCTCGCACGGGCCGCAACCCGCAGACGGGTGCGTCGATCAAGATCGCCGCATCCAAGAGCGTCAAGTTCGCTCCGGCCCAGGCCTTCAAGACCGCCCTGAACACCAAGAGCGGAGCCAAGAAGGCCGCACCGTCCAAGAAGGCCGCACCGGCGAAGAAGGCGGCTCCCGCCAAGAGCGCGGCACCCGCCAAGAAGACCGCCGCCAAGAAGAGGGGCTGATCCATGGCTGAGAAGAAGCCTGCGACCAAGAAGGTGGCCTCGGCCGCGAAGAAGGCCGTCACGGCGGTGAAGAAGGCCGCCCCCGGCGCCAAGAAGTCGGCTGGGGCCACCAAGGCTCCCGCCGCGTCCAAGGCCTCGACCGCCAAGGCCTCGACCGCCAAGTCCACAAAGGCCGGCGCCGCGCCGCGAACGGCAAAGGTGCCGTCGAGGACGGCGCAGGCGGCCAAGACGTCGAAGGCGGTTGGCGCCCCCAAGAGCGCAGGCACCAAGAAGGCCTCGGCGGCCAAGGTCGCCAAGACCACATCGGCCTCGAAGGCGGCGCAGAACCCGACAGCGCGCAGCACCCCGAAGGCGGCGAGCGCAAAGAAGGCAGCCCCCGCGAAGGCGGCGGGCAAGTCGTCCACCGGGGTCAGCAAGGCGGCTACCAAGGCCACCAAGACCACCAAGGCGGCCACCAAGGCCACCAAGGCCACCAAGACCTCCAGGGCCGTCAAGAAGTAGTCCCGAACGCCGGGGCCAGCACGAGGCGGGCCTCAGAGATCGTCAAGCAGGCGAAACGATTCGCCGAGCGGCGCGCCCCGCTCGGCGAGGCGCAGTCGGACCCGGCCGGCGAACGCCGCCACCTGGTCGGGATCCGAAGCGTCGGTGATGCCGTGGGTGGTGACGAACTGGGAGCGGTGCTCCAGCAGGGCGGCGACCTTGGCCTCGACCGCGGCGTCGTCGGCCGTCTCGACATGGTTGGCCTCGTCGGCCTCCCAGAGGAGCAGCGCCCGAGGGCGGGAGGGCAAGCCCGCCAGCTCGGGGAAGAACAACGGGTCACGGGCGGCGACGATGCCGTCGCACACGAGCCATCCGGCGTTCCGGTGGTCCGGGTGGAGGCGGTAGCGCCGCCACGGGTCGTGGCCCAGGACCACCTCGGGCCGCACCTCACGGATCGCCGCCGCCACCTGGGCCCGCTGGCGGAGGCCGGCCTCGAGCTCGCCGTCGGGCCAGCGGAGGAAGCGCACGCCCCCGTCCGCTCCGCCCAGCCGCCGGGCGGCGGCGCGCTGCTCGGCCTCGCGCTGGGCCACGAGGGCAGCCGGATCGGCGGTCGGGTCCCACGTGCCCCTGGACCCGTCGGTGAGGATCAGGTGGTGGACCGCGCAACCCGCCGAAGCCCAGCGGGCCAGGGTGGCCCCGGCCTGGAACTCGACGTCGTCGGGGTGGGCCGCCACCGCCAGCGCCACCGTCGGAGGAGAGAGGTCGGTGGTGGGGGCTCCGCTCTGGCCCGAGCCGGCGAGCGGGTGGTTCACCGACCCATCGGCCTTGCCCCCATCAAGGGGAGGTCGGAGGGCAGGTCGACGTCGAGGGAGAGGTCGCCGTCGCGCACGACCCGGGCCGGCAGGGCGCATCGGGACGCCTCGTCTAAATGGCGGCGCAACGACCCGGGCCCGTAGGAGAAGCGGAAGCCGGCGCTGGCCGGCACGACCGCCACGTTGGTGCCGTCGTCGCGGACGTCCGGCACGAGCGTCACCCCGCCGGCCGGGTGGCCGTCGAGCAGCTGGGCGAGCCCGACGGGCTTGGCCAGGTCACCGTGGGCCACGACCACCGTGCCGACGCCACCGGCGCCGAGGTGGGCGACGCCCTCGACCACGGCGCCGTTGAGGCCGCGGCCTGGCTCCCAGATGACGAGGGCGCCGAGCGCGCGTGCCCATGCGGCCACCTCGCGGTCGTCGCACACGACCGCCACGGCCAGGGGGGCGGCGGCGGCGACGACTCCTGCAGCCAGGCGCCGGCTGAGCGCAGCCCGGTCGGCCGGGTCCAGGGCCGGGCTGAGGCGGCGCTTGGCTTCGCCGAAGGCCTTGACCGGCACGAGCACGGCGGCGTCGCCCTCCACCACGACGATCGTAGGCGCGGCGCGGAAGCAGTCCGCCGGGCCCGAC
>JBKJUI010000042.1:0-13547 GCA_046590775.1 Acidimicrobiales bacterium | reverse complement strand
GACGGTGGCGGCGGCGCCTCGGTGGACACCGCCGTGCGCCGCCACTGAGCTTCCCGCCGGTGCGCGGCCCGCTCGCTCTTGCTCGCCACGGGAAAGGATGAGCGTGGGAGGGTTGGGCGTGGCTGAGATCACCGAGCCCGGGCTGGGCTACCGCTTCGCCGGCTGATGCTGCTGCCGCGCCGCTCCGCCGCCAGGGGGGTCGCCGCCGGCACCGCCGCGGTGGCCCTGGCCTGCGCCATCCTGCTGCCGCTGCGGGATGACCTCACCTTCGCCGTCCCGCCCCTGGTCCTGGTGCTGCCGGTGCTCCTGGCCGCGGTGGTGGGGGGGCGGCGGGCGGCGGTGGGCGTCGCCCTCGTCGCCACCCTCGCCACCAACGTCGTGTTCACGCCGCCGTTCGGTTCCCTGAAGGTCGAGGTCGCCTCCGACGCCGTGGCCCTGGCCGTGTTCCTCGTCGTCGCCCTGGCCGTCGGGGCCCTGGCGGCCACGCTGGTGGCCCGCTCGGTGGCCGCTGAGCAGCGGCGTGACGAGATGGGCATGGTGAACGAGCAGCTGCGCCAGGTGATCGCCGAGCGGGAGCGGCTTGCCGTCGAGGCCTCGCGGGTCGTCGCCCTCGTCGAGATCGACGAGCAGCGCCGGGCCCTGCTGCGCCCGGTCAGCCACGACCTGCGGACCCCGCTCGCCACCATCCGGGCCGTCACCTCCGACCTGGCCGACGAGTCGGCCCACGACCCGGCCACGAGGGTCGAGCTGCTGGAGCTCGTCGGCGACGAGGCCGACCGGCTCGACCGCCTGGTGGCCAACCTGCTGTCGCTGTCGCGCATCGAGGCCGGGGCCTTCTCCCCCGACCGCCAGGCCATCGACGTCGGCGAGCTGGTCGAGGAGCGGGTGCGGCGGCTCAGCCGGCTGTTCCGCCAGGTCCGCCTCCAGGTGTCGACCCCCGACGAGCCGGCCGTGATCGAGGGTGACCACAGCCAGCTCCAGCAGGTCGTCACCAACCTCCTCGAGAACGCGGCCCGCTACGCCCCGGCTGCATCCACGCTCCGGGTCGAGGTCGCCACCTCGGTCGACGCCGTCACGTGCACGGTGGCCGACGAGGGCCCCGGCGTCGCCGACTGGGAGCGGGAGCAGATCTTCGAGCCGTTCCGGCGGGGTCAGGGCTCCGCCAGCTCCGGCATCGGCCTGGCCATCTGCAAGGCGATCGTCGAGGCTCATGGCGGCGACATCGCCGTGTCCCGCACCCCGGGCGGTGGAGCGACCTTCAGGGTCGACCTCCCCACGAACATCCAGGAGCGTCACATCGGGTAGGGCAGCACGAGCGTCGACACTCGTCGGTCGCCGTGGAGGCGGCGGGCGATCCGACGGCCGGTGCTCCGATGGAGAAGGGTCTGCCACCACCGGTCGAGGTCGAGCTCGGGCACGATGACCAGGACGCGACTCCGTTCCGCCGCCTCCAGCTCGACCACCCGCAGCAGGCACTCGAGAAACGTCTCGCCGGGGCGCTGCTCCTCGATCTGAAGCGGCACCCAGGCCAGGTCGAGGTCCATCCAGGCCTTCGCCACCTCCTGGCCCTCCCCGGCGTCGACCGCCACGTGCACCGCCCGCGGCTCCAGCTCGGGCAGGCGGGCGGCCAGCATCAGGGCGGGGACGACCCGTCGATCGACCTCCCCCACCATGATCAGCGCAAGACCTCGGTCCAGCCCGGGACCGAGCCGGGACCTGACGTCGGCGGTCTCCAACTCAGCCCTCCGGCTTGCGCTGCTCGACGTGGTACGGCACCGAGATCACCACCGTGTCCCTGCGGTAGAGCAGGGCCAGCTTCAGAGCGCCGGCGCTCTGGTTGTGCAGCAGCTGGGTCGGGGACAGCAGTCGCCCGGCCACGAACTCGGGGATGACGACGGTGATGGTGTCGTCGTCCCAGCGGGCGTCGAGCTCCTCGAGGTACTTCTCGACCGCCGGGGTGAGCTCGCGGTACGGGGAGCTGACGATCTCGAGAGGGATGTCGAAGTTGAAGCGGTTCCACTCGTTCTGGATGTGCACCTCCTCGTCGGGGTCGACCGAGATGTAGAGGGCGCTGATGTGGTTGGGCCTCAGCGACCGGGCGTACTGCAGCGCCTTCACCACCCCTCGGTGGACGCGTCCGACGAGGACGACCACGGTGTGGTTGTCAGGCTCGGGGTGCACGTCGGCCGGCTCGATGTGCAGCGACGTCTCCAGCCGCCGGTAGTGGGTCTTGATGGCGACGAACAGGCCGATGATGAAGGGCACCACGACGAGCGGGACCCAGGCGCCGCTCGTGAACTTGGTGCCAGCCACGATGAGCAGCACCACCGCCGAGGCGAGGGCCCCGGTGGCGTTGATGACGACGCCCCGCTTCCAGCCCGTCTCCTTCAGCTTCCGGTGGTGCTTGACCATGCCCAGCTGGCTCAACGTGAAGGAGGTGAAGACCCCGACGGCGTAGAGCGGGATCAACGCGTTGGTGAGGCCGCCGAAGGCGACGAGGAGGCCGCCAGCGGCGACGGCCAGGAAGAGAATCCCGTTGGAGAACACCAGCCGGTCGCCCCGGTTGCCGAGCTGGCGGGGCAGGTAGCCGTCGCGGGCGATGATCGAGCTGAGGCGGGGGAAGTCGGCGTAGGCGGTGTTGGCGGCCAGCGTGAGGATGGCGGCGGTGGCGAACTGCAGGATGACGTAGAGCGGGCCGCCCCCGAACACGGCCCGGCCCAGCTGGGAGAACACCGTCTCCTCGTGGCTGGGGTACGGCTTGAGGTGGCTGGCCAGCACCGACACGCCGAAGAACAGGGTGCCGAGGATCACCCCCATCCAGATCATGGTCGAGCCGGCGTTCTTCGACTCCGGCCGCTTGAAGGCCGGCACCCCGTTCGAGATCGCCTCGACGCCGGTGAGGGCCACCGCTCCCGACGAGAAGCCCTTCAGGAGGAGGAAGACGCCGAGCGAGCCGCCGGTCTCGCGAAGCCCCTCGAACTTCGCCGGGTCGAAGTCGACCTCGGCTATGTCGCCGAAGAAGACCCTGAACAGGCCCCAGACGACCATGAGGGAGAGGATGACGATGTAGACGTAGGTCGGCACGGCGAAGAGGCGCCCCGACTCCTTGAGCCCGCGCAGGTTGGCCAGGGTGATCACGGCGATCAGGGCGAGGCCGAGAAGGACGCGCTGGTCGGCGATGCCCCGGAAGGCGGGGATCGAGATGATGGCGGCGACGCCGGCCGAGATGGACACCGCGACGGTGAGGATGTAGTCGATGAGCAGCGAGGCCCCGGCCACGAGCGACGGGTAGGTGCCCAGGTTCTCCCGGCTGACGACGTACGAGCCGCCGCCGCTCGGGTAGGCGAAGATCGTCTGGCGGTAGGAGGTCACCACGATGGCCAGGAGCAGGGCGACGGCCAGGGCGATGGGGACGAGGGTGTTCAGGCCGAGCGCCAGGCTCGAGGCGCCCAGCGCCACCACGAAGAGGATCTCCTCCGACGCGTAGGCGGTCGAGGAGATGGCGTCCGAGGAGAACACCGCCAGGGCGATCCTCTTCGGCAGGCGCTGGTGCTCCTGCTCCTCGGTGGCCAGGGGCCGTCCGACCAGGAACCGCTTCACGACCTCGAGCACCAGCCCAGTGGACTCCTCGCCTCGTCAAGAAGCCCTCTAGGCCGGGGTCCATTTCGTAAAGAGGTCGTCAAGACCGGGGCGAGGGAGGATGGGTTGTGGCCGCAACGGATCCCGTCGTGCTGGTGGTCGACGACGAGCCGGCGATCCTGCGGGCCGTCGGGGCGGCGCTCGGGGCCCGCCACCACCGGGTGCTGACCGCCTCGGACGGCCGCACGGCGCTGGAGCTGGCGGCGGCCGAGGCGCCCGACGTCGTCGTCCTCGACCTCGGGCTCCCCGACCTGGACGGCGCCGAGGTCTGCGCCCGCATCCGGGCCTGGTCGTCCGTGCCGATCATCGTGCTTTCAGCCGACGGCGCCGATGACCGCAAGGTGGCGGCGCTCGATGCCGGGGCCGACGACTACGTGACCAAGCCCTTCTCCACGCCGGAGCTGCTGGCCCGCGTCCGGGTGGCCCTGCGCCACGCCAGCGTCGGTGGGGGGGCCGGACCGGAGCCGGGCATCCTGCGGGTCGGCGACCTCGAGGTCGACCTCCCCCATCACCGGGCCAGCGTCGCTGGCCGGGTGCTCGACCTCACGCCGAAGGAGTTCGGCTTCCTGGCCGTCCTGGCCCGCCACCCCGGGCGGGTGCTCACCCACCGGACCGTCCTCCGAGAGGTGTGGGGCTCTGAGTACGGGACCGAGACCCACTACCTGCGGGTCTACGCCAGCCAGCTGCGCAAGAAGCTGCTCGACGACCCGGACCGCCCTCGGCTGGTGACCGAGCCCGGCGTGGGCTACCGCCTGGTGGATCCCTCGACCGGCGACTGATCGTCGTCGGGTGGCGCCTCGTCCTCCTGGGCCGCAGCCTCGGCCTCCTCGGCATCGACGCGCTCGAGCGCCTCACGTCGGTCCTGGCGGCTGACGTGGTACGGCACCGATGTGACCACCGTCCCCTTGCGCTGCAGGAGCGCCAGCTTCAGCGCCAGCGCCGTCTGGTTGTGGAGGGCGTTCTCGTACCAGTGCTTGACCACGAACTCCGGGATCAGCACGGTGATCGTGTCGTCGTCCCACCGGGCGTCGAGCTCGTCGAGGAAGGCGAGCACGGGCTGGACGAGGTCTCGGTAGGGAGAGTGGACGGCGTCGAGCGGCGTATCGATGCCGCGCTCGGCCCACTCCCGCTGCAGCTCCTCCATCTCCTCGGAGTCGTCGGCGACGTGAACCGCGGCGAGGTGGGTGGGCCGCATGCTCTTCGCGTACTGCAGGGCCTGCAGCACCCCGAAGTGGATGCGGCCGGGCACCAGCACCACGACGGTGTGGTTCACCGCCTGCGGCTTCACCCGGCCGGGCTCGAGGACCAGTGCCGCCCGCAGCGAGCGGTAGTGGCGGTTGATGAGCAGGAAGACGCCGATGAACGCCGGCACGACGACGAGCGGGAGCCAGGCGCCGCTCGAGAACTTGGTGATGGAGACGATGAGCAGGACGACGAAGGTGGCCACGGCCCCGACCGAGCTCACCGCCGTGTTCAGCTGCCAGCGGGGCTGGCGCAGCCGATAGGCCCGCCGGGCGATGCCCATCTGGCTGAGGGTGAACGAGGTGAAGACCCCGACGGCGTAGAGCGGGATGAGGGCATTGGTGACACCGCCGAAGCCGACCAGCAGCGCCCCGGCGGCGACGGCCAGGAACAGCACGCCGTTCGAGAACACGAGCCGGTCACCGCGGTTGGCGAACTGGCGGGGCAGGTAGCCGTCACGGGCGATGAACGAGCACAGCCGGGGGAAGTCGGCGTAGGCCGTGTTCGCCGCCAGCGTGAGGATCCCTGCGGTGGCGATCTGCATCACCAGGTACAGCGGCCCTTCGCCGAAGACGGCGCGGCCCATCTGGGAGAACACGGTCTCCTCTTCGCTGGGGTACGGCTTCAGGTGGTGGGCCAGCCACGAGGTGGTGAAGAACAGGGTGCCCAGGATCAGGCCCATCAGCACGATCGTGTTGGCCGCGTTCTTGGCCGCCGGCTTCTTGAACACCGGCACCCCGTCGGAGATCGCCTCGACACCGGTGAGGGCGACGGCGCCCGACGAGAAGCCCTTCAGGATGAGGAACAGCGTGAGGTTGCCACCGGTCTGCAGGGTGCCCTCGAAGGCCGACGGCTCGAACTCGATGTGGTCGAGGGGCGTGCCTAGGTACTCCTGGAACAGCCCGTAGCCGACGAGCAGGCTCAGCATCCCGATGTACAGGTAGGTGGGCCCGGCGAAGACCAGGCCCGACTCCTTGATGCCGCGCAGGTTGGCCACGGTGATCAGGCCGATGAGGAGCAGGCCGATCAGCACCCGCCTATCTCGCAGTCCCTGCAGCGCCGGGATCGAGGTGATGGCGGCGACGCCGGCCGAGATCGACACCGCCACGGTGAGGATGTAGTCGATGAGCAGCGAGGCGCCGGCCAGCAGGCTCGGGTAGCGGCCGAGGTTCTCCTTGGTGACCATGTACGAGCCGCCGCCGTTCGGGTAGGCGAAGATCGTCTGCCGGTAGCTGACCACGACGATCGTGAGCAGGATGGCCACGCCGATGGCGATCGGGACCAGGGTGTTCAGGCCGAGGGCCAGGCTGGAGGCCCCCAGGGCGGTGACGAAGAGGATCTCCTCGGTGGCGTAGGCGGTGGACGAGATGGCGTCGGAGGAGAAGACGGCGAGGGCGATCGACTTCGGGATCCTCTGGTGGTCCTGCTCCTCGGTGGCGATGGGCCGACCGACCAGCATCCGCTTCAGCACGCTCACGGGGGAACACTACGGCCGGACCGGGCTTGCAGCCCACGGGCTCGGGGTCTTGACTACTCCCTCATGCACGTCATCGTGGTCGGGTGCGGCCGGGTCGGTCGTGAGCTCGCCGTCGACCTCGAAGGGGCCGGCCACGCCGTCTCCATCATCGACAAGAACCGCAGCGCCTTCCGGCGGCTGCCCGAGCGGTGGACCGGCAGAGCGGTGGTCGGCTTCGGCTTCGACCGGGACACCCTGGAGCAGGCGGGCATCAAAGAGGCCGGAGCCCTGGCCGCGGTCACCAACGGGGACAACACCAACATCGTCACCGCCCGCATCGCCCGCGAGACCTACGAGGTGGACAAGGTGGTGGCCCGCATCTACGACCCACGCCGGGCGGCGGTCTACCAGCGGCTCGGGATCCCCACGGTGGCCACCGTGTCCTGGGCCACCGACCAGGTGATCCGGAAGCTGTTCCCCGACCAGCACTCGGTCGACTGGACCGACGCCAGCGGGATGGTGAGCCTGCTCGAGGTCGCCCTGCCCGACGCCTGGTGCGGCCACCGGCTGTCCGGCATCGAGGGCGACGGCTGGCGCCTGATGGCGGTGCACCGGGCGGGCGGGACCCGTCTGGCCTCGGGCGACCTGGTGGGCCAGGAGGGCGACGTCCTGCACGTGGCCGTCCGCAAGGAGTCGGCCGACGCCTTCGACGCCCGTCTGGCCGAGGGAGGGAGCCACGGATGAAGGTCGCCATCTGCGGAGCGGGGAAGGTCGGGACCTACATCGCCGCCGACCTGCTCGCCAACGGCCAGGACGTCCTGGTCATCGAGAAGGACCCCGACCTGGTGGCCCGGGCGTCGGAGCGCCTCGACGTCACGTGGTTCGTGGCGGACGCCTGCGAGCTGGCCTCCCTGCACGAGAGCGGGGTCGCCGACTGCGAGGTCGTGGTCGCCGCGACGGGTGAGGACCAGGTCAACCTGGTCATCTCCCTGCTGGCGAAGCAGGAGTTCGCCGTTCCCCGCGTCGTCGCCCGGGTGAACCACCCGAAGAACCACTGGCTGTTCAACGAGAGCTGGGGGGTGGACGTCGCCGTCTCCACGCCCCACCTGCTCACGGCCCTGGTCGAGGAGGCGGTCAGCGTCGGGTCCCTGGTGCAGCTGCTGCAGTTCGAGGGCGGCGACGCCAGCCTGGTCGAGGTGACCCTGGCCACGAACTCGCCGGCCGCCGACAAGGCCATCGTCGAGCTGGCCGTGCCGCGGGATGCGTCGATCGTGGCTCTGGTCCGCCAGCGCCGCCTCCTCGTGCCCCGGGGCGACACGGTCCTGCAGGTGGGCGACGAGGTGCTCGCCCTGGTGACCAAGGAGTCGGAGGACGCCGTCCGCCGGCTCTTGATCGGTGCCGCAGCCGCGCCCTGAGCGACCTGTTGCGACCTGTTGCGACCTGATGTGTCAGTCAGCCCAGGAGCTCGTAGACCGGGTTGTAGACCGTCGGGCGACCCGTGCGCCCCGCCGGGGTGGGGCGCCCGCGCACGATGAGGCGGGCGCCGGGCCGGATCCCGGCGATCCTGCGGCGGCCGGTCCACAGGACCACCAGGGTGCCCGTGCCGTCCTGGACCGTGGCCTCGAGCCACGGTGAGCCCGTGCTGGACGGGACGATGCGCAGGCTGGCGATCTGCCCGGCCACGGTGGCCTCCTGGCGGGGTTCCATCTTGCCGATGGTCGTGGTTACCCCGGACCGGGCACAGAACTCGAGGAGCTTCTCGCGGTCGACGGTGTCCTGGCTGGTGGTGACCTTCTTGAGAAGGTCCCGCAGCGTCACGGCGCCTCCTCCTCGTCCCACGCCTCGTCGAGGTTGATGTTGTCGAGGTCGACGAGCTCGCCGGCCGGGAGCTCGCCGAGTGAGGGAGGGCAGTGGACGACCATCGTGACGGTCGTGCCGCCGTCGCCGGAGCTGAAGGTGACCTCGTCGACCAGGTTCCGGATGATCGGGATGCCGAGGCCGCGCTCGAAGTTGAGGCGATCTGGATCGGTCACCGCCGGGTGGGCCGGAAGCTCGAGCGGGTCGAAGCCGGGACCGCGGTCCTCGACGGTGACGACCAGCCGGTCGTCGTCCTCGTCGACCCGGACCAGCACCCGGTCGACCTCGTCCATGGCGTCGTGGGCCTCGATGGCGTTCGTGCAGGCCTCGGAGAGGGCGAGGGTGAGGTCGGCCACCCGGTCCTCGGCCAGCGCCCGCCGGCTCTTCGCAGCGGTGGACACGACCAGCCTGGCGACGGCGACGAACTCGGCCCGCGGGGGGATCTCGAGGGTGAGGACAGGCTCGGTCAGCCCGGTGCCGCCCGCTCTGAGGGACCGCTCAAGCCCGGGCACCGGCGGTCTCAGCCGGCGACTGCGGCGTCGACCGACTCGAAGATGGTGAAGGCCCGGTTGAGACCGGTGATCTCGAACACCTTGAGGATGCGAGGCTGGGTGCACACGAGCGTCAGGTCGCCGTTGAGGCCGCGGAGGCGCTTCATCCCGCCGATCAGCACGCCGAGCCCGGTGGAGTCGAGGAACTCGACCCCGTTGAGGTCGACCACGACCTGCTGGGCGCCCTGGCTGGCCAGTTCGACCAGCTTCTCCCGCAGCTTGGGGGCCGTGGCGATGTCGACCTCGCCGGTGACGGCCACCACGACGTGAGGGGAGCGGGTTCGGCTTTCGTCGACGTCGATGCCCAGATCCATCGGCCGGGACCCTACTCTTCGCGCGAAGCCTGATCGGACACGGCCAGGCTCGGAGGAGGCGTCCGCCGCTCGGGGGAGCCGGGCCGGGTGTACTCCATTCGTCTGGCGATGTTCACCGCGTGGTCGCCGAGGCGCTCATAGAAGCGGCCGACCAGCGCCATCTCGATGGCCACGGGCAGGCTCACGCTGCCCGAGGCGATCTCGGCGGTGAGGCTGGTGTGCAGCTCGTCCAGCTCGTCGTCCCCGGCCTCGATCCGCCGGGCGGCGTCACCGTCCCGCTCGGCGTAGGCGTCGGCGGCCATCCGCCACAGCTCGACGCCGACCCGGCCCATCTGGTCGACCAGGCCGCGGATGCGCGGCGTCAGCTCGTCGGCCAGGCCCCGGGCGGCCCGCGCCGCGATGTGCTCGACCAGGTCCCCCGACCGCTCGAGCTCGGGAACGATCCGCAGGACAGACAGCAGGAAGCGCAGGTCGCTGGCCACCGGCCCCTGGAGGGCCACCTCACGCAGGGTCAGCTCCTCGACCCGCCGGTAGAGCTCGTCGACCACGACGTCTTTCTGGACCACGGCCCGACCGGCCTCCCGGTCGGCGGACAGCAGGGCGTCGGTCGCCGCCGCCAGCCCCTCGGTGACGAGGGCGAAGAGCTGGGTGACGTGGCCGTCGATCTCGTCGAGGCTCTGGTGGAAGGCGATGCGCAGCTCGGAGCTCACGACGGGTCCCCCTTCGCTCGGAAGACGAGGACGGGCCTCGCTGGGCGGGGTGGCCGCAGGCCCGCGGCGCGCTCATCGGCGCCGGACGCCGCAGCTGCGATCGGCGAGTCCGCCGGCACCGTTGCGGCAGGCAGCTCCAGCGACGAGGCGTCGACCGCACGAGCAGGGACGACAGGCTCGGCGGCGACCGGGCGGGTCGGGCTCCGCAGAGGGCGGCGGCGGCGGGACGGCTGCGTTGGCGCCAGACGCCCGGCAACGCTCGTAGGCGGGCGCGGCGGCTCCAGCGGCCCGTTCGCCTCACCCGCGCCCGGCGTCTCGGCCCAGGCGGCGCTGGGCGAACCCGACGCCGAGGGGTCGGTGGCACCAGGGGCTTCGTCGGGTCCGACGGGCGCAGAACGGGTGGGGCTCCGCAGAGGACGACGGCGGCGGACCGGCGGCGGCGCCGGCGTGAAGTCGGCCTCGAGAGCTCGGGCCGTTGGCGACAGGGCCGGCCGGTCGGCGCTTCGCAGCGGTCGGCGGCGGCGAGCCGCCACTGCGACCGTTGCGGCGGCCGCCACCACGGGAGCCTCCCGAGGGAGGTCGTCGGGCGAAGCGATGCCCACCGGCTCGAAGGCCCCGGAGCCGTCCCTCGACGGTCGGAGGATGGCGCCGGCCCCCGACCCGCCCCCGACCCGACTCGAAGCTGCTGCGGCCGAGGCTGCGGACGTGCTGGCCAGCTGCGGGCCAGGCACAGCAACAAGGTCGGCGTCAACACCATCCGGCGTCAGGCCCGGCGGTGCGAAGGGGCTGGGCCCGGAGCTCGCAGGAGGGGCGTCGGCCGGCCGTGACGACACCGGCTCGAGGAGGGGAAGGGGGGATGCGCCTTCCCCACTGCCGGCAGCCTCAGGGCGGAGCGCCTGCTTGCGCAGCCAGAGGACGTGGGCGGCGACCACGCTGCTGAGCAGCGCCGAGGCGACGTAGCCGAGCTGCGGCGGGCCGTCGCCGCCGCCCCCGGGCTGGGCGTCGCCGACGACGGCGGGATCGCTCTCGGACAGGGCGAGCCCGCCGTCACCGGGCGACCTGGGCTCGTAGGGCAGCAGGGGCTGATAGGAGCCGTCCTCGGGGGCGGAGGCCGCCGAGTCACCGATGGTGCCAGGCGCGGCCGGCTCGGGGAGGGTGCCACTCACGGGCAGGCCGAGGACGAACGGGACCGTGGTCGGCGTGCTGGTGCGGCCGGCGCTGGGGCTGGGGCTGGGGCCTGGAGCCGTCGTCGTGGTGGAGGGAGGGACGGCCGGGGGGGCGGCCACCTGGATCTGCACCGTGACCGGAGGCGAGGGCTCGGACGAGGTGTCGGGGTCGGGGCCGACGCGGGACGCCTGGATCGTGTAGGCGATCGTCGCCCCCGTGCCCGGCAGGCCGCTGTCGGTCCAGCTGTGGGGGTCGGGTGGGACCTGGATGGAGGTGGGCGCCTCGCCGCCGACGGCGCGGCTGATCGTGTAGCCGGCGACGTCCGGGTCACTGCTGGCGTCCCACGACAGGACGACCGTTCGAGGGCCGGCGTCGAAGCGGCCGGCCACGTTGCCCGGAGGCAGGGCCCGGACGCTGACGCCGAAGCTCACCTCGGCGGTGCGCTCGGTGTCCCGTCCGCCGGCGCCGATTCCGTCGGAGCAGTTGAACACCGGCGACGTGCCGCTGTGCCTGGCCCGGACCAGGGCGGTGTACCGGCCGTTGCGGGTGAGTGGGCCCACCGGGACGTCGAAGCGGTCCGCCGGGCCGACGGCGGCGCCGCTGCGGGTCACCCCGGCCGGCGCCGCACCCGGCGACTTGGTGAACGTCACCTCAATGCTCCGCTCGGCCGCGCCGTGCCGGACGGCGAAGGGGCCGGTCACGTGCGGGTCCGGCGAGCCCGAGATGGATCCGGCGGCCGGGGTGTCGAGGCCGAGCGTGCAGACGTAGGCGCCGGCGGGCGCAGCGCCGGCCAGCGTCCAGACGGCGCTCGCTGCTGAGAGTGCGAGGGCGCCGGCCAGGGCGCGCCCCCGCGCCGGGGTCACGCCGAGGCCGGTTTCCCGGCCACCTTCCTGGCCCGGATGATGAGGCGCTCCTTGGCCGACCCCCTCGGGTGGCAGGTGGTGAGGGTGAGCTCGGCCTTGGCGGGGTCCTGGTCGATGACTCGGAGGTCGTTCGGGGCCACCACCCACGAGGCGGGCATGCCTGCGGGGCTCCGGAAGGGTGCCGGCGCCTTCTCGACCTCGTAGTCGCAGCGCCCGATCGGCGTCTCGAGGGTGATCGTGTCGCCGGGCTTCAGCTGGTCGATGTTGGCGAACGGCTTGCCGTAGGTGGTGCGGTGCCCGGCGATGGCCATGTTGCCGAGCTCACAGGGCATGGCCGTGTTCGGGTAGTGGCCGGCCCCCGCCTTCAGCGCCGTCGTCGTCGTGCCCTCGACGACCACGGTGTCGACCCCGATGGCCGGGATCCGGATCCTGGTGAGGGCGTCGCCGACGCCGATCTTGCGGTCCTTGTAGGCCTGCTGCAGGCGGGAGCTGGCCAGCTCGCTGCCGAGCTTGTCCTGGAGCCGGTTGTGCTGCAGGTTGGTGAAGACCGGGTAGCCGAGGAGCGCAGCGGCGCCGAGCAGCAGCATCACCGACAGGACCGACAGCCCCCGCCGGGCCGCTGGACGTGAGCGGAGGAAGCGGATCAGGCCATCCACGGCGGTGGTTCTCCTTGTTTCGCGAACTCGGCGAGCGCCGGGCCCCAAGAGGATACTGGGCTCCTGGAGGCGTCCACCCTCACCCACCCTCGACGGCCATGGTCGCTGACGCGGTGAGCTCGACGTCGGGAAGGAGCCGCCCCACCACGGGCACGTCGGTGGCGGCCCGGTGGCGGATGGTGGCCCTGGCCCGCTCCGGGCTGCCCGCGATGCGCTCCACGGTCACCGTCGTGCGACCGGGCACGAGCCGTCCACCGAGGGCGGCCCGCCGAGCGGCGTCCGGGTCCGGGTCGACGCTGGCCCGGCGGGCCGCCTCGCGCGCCGCCTGCACGACAGCCACCTGGTCGGCCACGACGAGCCCGGCCTGCACGACGAGCAGGAGCAGCATCGCCACGACGGGCAGGCACAGCGCCAGCTCGACGCTGGCCTGGCCGGCGGCCCCCGTGCCCCTCTGATGAGCGAGACGGCCAACCCCGCTCAGTGACGTGCCGGTCCGCTCCGGCACTCAGACCTTCTTCTTGATGCTGTCGAGCACGGCATCGAGGAGCGAGCCGAAGGCGCCGGTCTTCGTGGCCCACGCCACGAGGAGGAGGGCGATGGCGGCGGCACCGAGGAGCACCAGGGCGTACTCGGTCGTGGCCTGGCCACGCTCGTTGCCGCGGTGGCGGGCGGGCCGGTCTCGGGTGAGGATGAGGAGCAGGGCGGCGGACGGGATGAGGTACATGGGGGTGGCCTTTCTCGTGGCAGGCCGGATCAGGCCTGCAGGTCGCGAAGGGCCCCGACGGCGAGCGGGGCGATGGTGAGCAGCCCGAGGGCCGGAAGGGTGCAGGTGACGAGGGGGAAGAGGAGGAGGATGGGGACGCGGCGGCCCCGCTCCTCGGCCCGGTGGCGGCGGGACGTGCGGGCCTCGGTGGCGAGGCGGTCGAGGCTCGGGCCGAGAGCGGTGCCGTGGCGGGCCGAGTCGGCCAGAGCGGCGAGCAGCGGCCGAGCGGCATCGCCGGCTGGGCCCAGCTGCGCCGGCAGGTCGTCGAGCACGGCGGGCAGGCGCCGGCCGGCGCGCGCCGCCGCCGTCGTCGCCCGGGCGAGGGCACC
>JBKJUI010000014.1:0-3938 GCA_046590775.1 Acidimicrobiales bacterium | reverse complement strand
CACGGGTGCGACCTTCGACCGCCGCGGTCAGGGTGTCGACGGCCTCGTACAGCCGCCCTGCGTAGCTCAGCTGGTCGCCCAGGCTGCTCAGGGTCGACAGGGTGTCGGGGTGGTCGGCCGGGAGGAGCCGCCGCCGCTCCTCGAGCACCGCCCGCAGGTCGAAGGTCGCACCCGTGTGCTGGGAGCCCACCATGCCGACACGCTCTCGACCCGTCGACGCCTCTGCCTCCTGCTGGTCGACACGGGGCGTCACCAGGAGGCGATCGAAGCCCTCATCGAGGTGCTCCACGATGACCCGGCTCATCCGGCTGCCCACCCGCTGCGCCGCATACTGATCGACGAGCTGGTTGGCGGCGGCCGGCTCCAGGAGGCCGTCGTCCAGGCGGTCGAGGCCGTCGACCGCCTCGCCACGGTCTTCGGGGACGACGACGACCTGACGTGGAAGGCCGCCGAGGCCCTGCTCGTCCCGCTGCTCGCTGTGCTGCGCGAGGGCGGGGCGATCCCGCTGGTGGACAAGGTGACGTCACCGGTGGCCCGCAAGGTGCTCGGGCTCGTGGGGGAGATGGAGGCGGCCCGGGACGGCCGGGCGGATGGAGGGGCTCGGCTGCCGTCGGAGCTGCGCTCCCTGGTGGACCAGCTGCGGGCGGAGGGTCAGAAGACGGCCGGCTTGCTGCCGTCAGGAGCGACCCAGTAGGTCTTGCGGGTGCTGCTGCGGGACTCGCTCTGAACGGGGATGTACCAGGTCAGGCCCCGGCTGATCTTGAGGAGGTAGGGGCTGTCGATCACGCCGTCGGGGATCCCGGCGGCGGCGAGCGCTGCGTCGCACAGCTTGGCCAGGTTCGACACCTGGAGGCCGGCCAGCGGGTAGAGGTCGGCGGCCTTGATGCCGATCGGCCGCTGCTCGGGCCCGGTGACCGTCCCACCCTTCCACTCGAAGGTGTCAGCGCCGTTCGGGTCGTCGAGAGCCTGCACCTCGAAGATGATCCGGCCGTCCGGGTAGAGGTGGATGTCGCTGAGCATGAGCGGGCGGCCGGCCTTGGCCTGGACCGCGGCGGCGGCGGCGGTCAGATCGTTCACCGGGGCCCGCACCCGCGAGTTGGTCACCGGGGTGACGAAGCCGGTGGTGGTCGTCGCCCCCGACCTTCCGGGCATGGTCACCCCGGGCGGCAGGGTGATGCCGGGCGGCAGCGTCGGCGCAACCACCTCCTTCGTCGAGTTGAAGGCGTTGGCGACCTCCTTGGTGGCCCGGGTGGCGGCGACGATCCCGGCGGCCACGCCCCCGATGACCAGAACGACGACGAGCAGGGTGATGACCCCGACGGCGCGGCCCACCCTGCTCGTGGCGTCGCCCAGCCCGGAGGCGTCGATGGTGATGCTGCTGCCGGCCATCCGCGGGGCGGAGGCGGCGTCGCTGATCCTGGTCAGCACCCAGGTCGTCGGGTCGGCCAGCTTGTGCTGGCAGTAGGCGCATGCACCCTCGACCGTGGCGGCCAGCGGGGCCCCGCAGCTCGGGCACCGGTCGAGGGGGGCGTCATCCGCCGCCGTGGTGGTGCCAGCGCGGCGCTGGAACCACCACACCTCGGCCCACCGCCGTCGGTCGCGGTTCGCTCCCGGCACCGGCTTCCCGTCGGCTCCCGCCTCGTATGCCGCACCCTCGAGCGAGAAGCGCACGGCGATGGTGTCGCGGCGGTCGTCGGTGGCGGCCTCGACGATCTCTGCCGTCCTCACCCTGACCCCCTCGTGCACCTGCTTCCGGCCGGCCGCCCTCTGGGCCTCCATCTCGGTGCGCATGCGCATGGCCACGTCGGTGCTGACGACCGTGACGGCCCACTCGGGGTGGCTCTCGGCCCGGGCCCGCATGACGAGGGCCAGCACCGCCTCGGCCCGGGAGAGGAAGCGGGTCTGGTCGAACGCAGGGTCCCCCCGGCGGATGGCGTCGAGCGTCACGGTGGTCCAGCGTGCCATGCCTGCCGGGCGGCCAGGAGCTGGCTCCCGACAGAGGTACTGCACTCCTGGCAGAAGGGTCGGATCAGGCGAAGTCGCCGGCCCTCCGGCGGACCTTCTCCAGGAGCCGGACCAGGCTGGTGGCCTCGGCCACGGTGAGGCCGAGGGCCGAGAAGACCTCGGCGTTCAACAGGGTGGTCGTCCGGCCGGCGACCTGCCGGCCGGCGTCGGTGATGGCGGCCAGCGTCATGCGGCCGTCGGTCGGGTGGGGCAGGCGCTGCACGAAGCCCTGGGCCTCGAGCCGGTCGACGGCGTTCGTGACGCTGGCCGGGTGGACCTGCAGGCGGGCCCCCACCTTGCCGAGCGGCAGGGCGCCCGCCTGGCTGAACGAGAGGAGGACGAGCACCTCGTAGCGGGCGAAGGTCAGGCCCTCGGCGACGAGGAGCTCGTCGATGCGGGAGAGGAACACCTGCTGCGCCCGCATCACCGAGGTGACCGCCGCCATTCCCGGTGCCGCCTCGCCCCACCCGTGGGCCTCCCACTGGCGCTGGGCCTCGGCGACGGGGTCGAAGGGCAGCGGTCGTCCAGCCACGCGCCGGACGCTACGCCTCCCGCCAAGAGGATCGTCCGGGGGTGTCCCGGTGCCCCGGTACGGTCGCCGACATGGATCATGCCGACCAGGAGCGGGCGTTGCGCCGCATCCGTGGCCTGCTCGACAAGGCCGGCTCCACCGCCTTCGGCCCCGAGGCCGAAGCCCTGTACGACAAGGCCGCCGAGCTGATGGCCAAGCACCGGATCGACGCCGCGCTGCTCGAGGCGAGCCGGTCCCCGGCCGAGCGCAGCCCCGTCGTCGAGCGGCCCGTTGACCTCGGCTCCGGCCAGTACGTGCGGGCCCGGCTCCAGCTGATCCACCACGTGGCCCAGAACCACGGGTGTCGGCTGCTGACCCACACCACCCGAAACGGCCGGGTGGCCACCGTCGTGGGCCTCGAGGACGACTGCAACCGGGTCGAGCTGCTCTACACCAGCCTTCTGCTGCAGGCCACCCGCCTGGCCGGGGCGGCGTGGGTCGAGCCCGCCGGCTCCGGAGGCAAGGCGCAGCGCCCGCGGCGGTCGAACGGCAGCCAGGTGGCCTGGAAGCGGGAGTTCATGTTCGGCTTCGCCGGGCGGGTGGGGGAGCGCCTCGCCGAGCTCTCGGTGCTCGCGGCCGCCACCCCCGCCGACGCCGCGGCGGCGTCGGGCGGATCGGGTTCGGTGTCGGTCGTGCTGGCCGGGCGGGCCGAGCGGGTCGACGAGTGGATGGCCCGGGCCTACCCGCGGGTCCGCTCGCTGTCTCCCGCCGCCGGCTTCACCGGCCATGGCGGGTTGGCCGCCGGCCGCTCCTCGGCCGACCGGGCCGACCTCGGCAGCCGGGCCGTCGAGGCCGGGCGCCGGGCCCTCTCCCACTAGCGCCGTTCCGATGGGCAGCCGCGACGCCGACCGGCAGAGGGTGTACGACGCCGAGGACGCCGCCTTCCTCGAGACCACCTACGCCGAGCGCCTGGGCGAGGGGGGGTGCCGTTGGCTGGTCGAGCGGCTGGTGGCCACGCCGTGGTGGGGCGCCGCCGGCGCCCCGGTACCGGTGCTGCGGTCGGCCCGATCCGACAGCACCAGGTCCACCACCGTGCTGAGCGGCGACAGGGCCGAGCTGCGCATCGGCCCGGGGATGGACCAGGCCCACGTGCTGTCGCACGAGCTGGCCCACCTCCTGGCCACCCCCGATGCCGGTCACGGAGCCCTTTACCGGGCGGCCCACGTCGACGTGGCCACCGCCCTGCTCGGGCGCTCGGGCGCATCTCGCCTGACCGAGCGGTATGCCCGGGCCGGGCTGGCCGTCGGCGAGCGACGTTGGTCGGCGGCGCCCGACTGCGGCGACGGGGGTCTCCTCGCCGTGTGGGAGGCCCGCCAGGCGCTCGAAGCCGTCCGCCGCTGACGGCGGAGCCGTCCCAGTCCCG
>JBKJUI010000406.1:0-3706 GCA_046590775.1 Acidimicrobiales bacterium | reverse complement strand
AGCGTCCCCCTCCACCACCAGCCCGAGCCCCGGTGGTGACGGCGAGCCGCCGGCCGGGACGCCCCGGGTCATCCCTCCCGACGCCCAGCGCCAGATCGACTCGATCCGCCGCACCGGCCCCAACAACACAGAGGCCTGGCTGGCCGCCCTGCAGCCGCTGCTCACCGAGCTCGGCATGACGGGAACCGACGCCGCCATCGTCGGCGGCGCCCACTTCCCCATCGCCGGGCCCACGACGTGGGTCGACGACTGGAACTACCCGCGTTTCGTGCCCAGCTTCCACCTGCACAAGGGGCTCGACATGTTCGCCGCCTCGGGAACTCCGGTGCGGGCACCGTTCGACGGCGCGCTGAAGTACACCGACGGCGCCGTCGGCGGCCTGGCCGCCTACGTCACCCAGCCTGACGGCACCTACGTCTACATGGCCCACCTGTCGGCCTACGCTCCGGGCAAGGCCACCGGCCAGCCGGTGCGGCAGGGCGAGGTCGTCGGCTTCGTGGGCGACACCGGCAACGCCCGGGGTGGAGCGCCGCACGTCCACCTCCAGCTTCACCCCCGGGGCGGCGAACCCGTTCCGCCCAAGCCCACGGTCGACGCCTGGCTGGCCGAGGCGGCCGCAGGCGCCCCCGCCCTCATCGCCGCCACCCGGCTGGCCCGCAACCCGGCGGCACCGGTCGCCGCCGGGGCCTCGGTCACCGCCGTGCCCGAGGGCGGCACGCTCCCGCTCGCGGTGTCGGCCGCCGTCGATCCGGCCGCCGCCCTGTGGGCCGCCGCCTCGAACCCCGCCATCGGGACGATCGACCTGGCCTCCAGCCTCGTCGCCAGCGCCGCCGACGGCGTCGAGTGGCCTGCGCCACCCGGCTGATCCGTCGCGGGCCGGGGCGCCTAGTCCCGGAAGTTGTTGAACTGGAGGGGCAGCTCGAAGTCCTCGCCCCTCAGGGCGGCGATCGCCGCCTGCAGGTCGTCCCGCTTCTTGGCGGACACGCGGATCTGCTCACCCTGGGTCTGGCTCGACACGCCCTTCAGGCCCAGGCCCTTCAGGAACGTGTTGATCCGCTTCGCCCGGTCGCTGTCGATGCCCGCCTTCAGCGTGATGGTCTGGCGGAGGACCCCCTTCGACCCCTCCTCGACCTTGCCGTGATCGAGCGCCTTGAGCGACACCTTCCGCTTGACCAGCTTCTCCTCGACGACCTGGATGACGGCCTTGAGGCGCTCGTCGGCGTTGGACGTGAGGTGAAGCTCGGAGCCGACCAGCTCGACGGATGACTCGGTCCCCTTGAAGTCGAAGCGGTTGCCGATCTCCCGGGCCGCCTGGTCGGTGGCGTTGCGGACCTCCTGCAGGTCCACCTCGGAGACGATGTCGAAGGTGGGCATGGGACCAGACGCTATCCTCAGCCGTCGCCGTTGGGTCGGTGCCCGAGTGGCCAAAGGGAACTGGCTGTAAACCAGTCGCGAAAGCTTCGGAGGTTCAAATCCTTCCCGGCCCACCACATCGTGTCCCTGGCTGCGCCGCCCTGGCGTGGCCAGGCGGCGCGCGTTGGCGAAGATAGGGTCGAGGACGTGATCCGGGTGCTGGTCGCCGAGGACGACGGCCTGCTGCGCACGGGGATCGTCCGGCTCCTCGAGGGGATCGAAGACGTCGAGGTCGTCGGCGGGTGCGGCGACCTCCCGCAGCTGGAGGCTGCCGTCGAGCGCGAGCGCCCCGACGTCGTCCTCACGGACATCCGCATGCCGCCGACGGGCACCGACGAGGGGATCAGGGCCGCCGCCTGGCTGCACGACGAGCACCCCGCGGTCGGGGTGGTCGTGCTGAGCCAGCACGTGAACCCCGAGTACGCGCTGCGCCTCCTCGGCTCCGGCACCGGCCGGCGGGCCTATCTCTTGAAGGAGCGGGTCAGCGACGTCGGCGAGCTGGTGCGGGCCATCCGCGAGGTTGCCGCCGGAGGGTCGGTCATCGATCCCCAGGTCGTGGAGGCGCTGGTGGCGGGCTCCCGGACCCGGCCCATGTCGCCGGTCGAGCGCCTCTCCCCGAGGGAGCTCGAGGTGCTGGCGGGGATGGCCCAGGGCAAGTCGAACGCAGCCATCGCCGCCTCGCTGACGCTGTCGGTGCGGGCCATCGAGAAGTACTCGAACATGATCTTCGCCAAGCTCGGGCTCTCGGAGGAGAAGGACTGCAACCGCCGGGTGTCGGCTGTGCTGGTCTTCCTCGATGCGGCTGTCGTCACCCCATGAGTGGTGATGGCACCCTTGCTGGACCGGGGCCGGAGGCGCAAGGTTGCAGGGTGCAAGACGTGACCGTTCTCGTGGTCGACGACCAGGCCCCCTTTCGCCTGGCGGCCAAGGCGACCCTGGCCCGCACTCCGGGGTTCACGATGGTGGGCGAGGCGTCGGACGGCAGCGAGGTGCTCGCCGCCGCCGAGACCACCGGGGCTGACCTCGTGCTCATGGACGTGAACATGCCGGTCATGAACGGGATCGAGGCCACCAGGGCGCTGCTCGAGGCCCGGCCGGGGACGGTGGTGTTCCTCTGCTCCACCTACTCCATCGGCGAGCTGCCGGAGTCGGCCCAGACCAGCGGCGCCAGGGGCTACGTCAACAAAGAGGACCTGTCCCCGCAGCTCCTGGCCGCGCTCTGGGCGAAGGCCACCGCTTCGGACCCGGCTGACGGGCTCCTCACCGGCTGACTGCGGTCACCGGCAGCGCACCCGAGATCCGGGTCCCGGTCCCGGGAGTGCTGTCCCAGCGGACGGTGCCGCCGATCGCTCCGAGGCGGTCGGCCATGTTGACGAAGCCATGGCCGGCTCCCTTGGCGCTGACGTCGAAGCCCGGGCCGTCGTCGGCCACCTCGAACAGCAGGCCGCCGGCGTCGGTCCAGAGCCGGATGACCACGGTGGCGCCCGGCGCGTGCTTGGCCGCGTTCTGCAGCGCCTCGAGGCAGCAGAAGTAGACGGCCGCCTCGACGTCGGGCGAGAAGCGGTCCGATGTCTCGGCCTCGACGGTCACGGCCAACGGGTTGCGGGAGGCGGCGGCGCGCAGCGCCGGCGGGAGACCGCTCTCGGCCAGAAGCGGCGGGTAGATCCCGTGGGCCAGGTTCCGCAGCTCCTGCACCGTGTCCTTCACCATCACGTGGAGCTGATCGAGCATCTCGACCGCGGCCTCGGGGGCGTCGTCGACCATGTCCCGGGCCAGCCTGAGGTTCACCGAGAGGGCGACGAGGTGCTGCTGGGCGCCGTCGTGCAGGTCGCGCTCGATGCGGCGACGCTCGCCGTCGGCCGTCTGGACCAACCGGAGCCGCGAAGCTTGGATCTCGTCGGCCTGACGCCGGACCTCGTCCAGGGTGTCCTGGAGGGCGAGGTCGAGCTGGGTGTTGTGCAGGGCCAGTCCCATCTGCCGGCCCAGCTCGGCCAGCACCTCCTCCTCCTGCCCGCTGAAGTCACGGCCGGCGTCACGCTCGACGACGACCAGGCCCAGCAGGTCGCCCCCGAAGCCGAGGGGCACGGCCCGCTGCTGGACGTCGGGCCGGTCGCCGAGCAGGTCGGGCATCCACACCCGCAGCCAGGCCGGGCCGACGACACCGGCCCGGGCCGCGGTGTGGCACGTCTCGCCGTCCAGGGCCAGCACCCGGGCCGGACGTTCGGGCACCGACGCCGTCCGCTCCAGTCGGCCCTCCCGGCCGGTCCAGATCTCCGAGCCGTCGAGGTCCATG
>JBKJUI010000204.1:0-11031 GCA_046590775.1 Acidimicrobiales bacterium | reverse complement strand
GTCGACTTGGCCAGGTTGCAGGCGCCAGTGACCGTGATCTCGAAGGTGTCGCTGGTGCCGGGCTCGCCGGCGTCTGTCGCCTTCCAGGTCGCCGTCGCCGTGCCGCCGCCCTGGCAGCGGCCAGTGCCGGTCCCGGTGATGGTGTCGAAGTTCGCCGTCGGCTGGCCGGGGTTGATGGCCGGGTTGTCGCTGCAGGCGGAGGTGCTCACCGACTCGAGGTGCCATCCGTTGCCAGGCCAGTTGACCTGGAGGTTGTTCGACCCATCGCTGGGCACGCACTCGAGCCGCATGCCGTGGGTGATGCGCCCGCCATCGGCTCGGAAGATGGAGCCGCCACCCGTCATCCAGCCGCGCGGGGTGCGGGGCGGCTTCGGGTCGCTGCCACACGGGTTGCCGTGGACGTCGGCCACCGCCTCGGCCACGATCACATCACCCACCAGGCTGGTGTCGAGCCACAGCGCCCGCTGGGTGACCTTGCCGGGCGCCACGATGGTCTCGTTCAGGTGGAGGGTGCCGACCAGCGGGACGGCCACCTCGAGGTGGTCCTGGCCGGTCGGCACGTCGACCGTGATGCCGTCGATCCGCAGGCCCACGACCACCGACTCGCTGCTCAGCTGCGGGCTGCCGGCGCGGCAGCTTCCGGCCGCCTCGGCCGTGAGGACCTCGGCCTCGATCACATGCCCGAGGACCATCACCCGCAGCAGCGCCACTCCGGCCTCGGAGGTGGCGCTGTTCTTCTGGAGCACGGTGTCGGCGTACAGCAGCTTGAGGTCGACGCTGAGCGTGTTCGGGCTGTTGATGATCGGCGTGACGCTGTTGAGGACCCCTGCAGCGCTGCTGACGCACGGGTCCTCGGCGGGGTTGGCCACGATCGGCTCGATGAGCACACCGGCGAGCAGCCCTTCGCCGGCCACTCGGGCGACGCTGGCCCGGCACGAGAAGCGGCCGGTGGGAGCAGGTTGCGGCTTGCCGGCTGAGGCCGGGCTCGCCGTGACCAGCAGTCCGCCCACCAGGACGGCCGCCTGAACGGCTGCCTGGACGGCAAGAAGTCGCCTGGGTCCGTGCATGAATCTCCCCCTCCATCCGGACGCGCCGAGCCAACGGTCCTCTTTGCGCCAACCATTCCCGCTTGTCCGAAGTGTGGTCGAACGCCACACCCGCTGTCAAGGGGTTTCACCCACGGACCGTGGTCTCCAGCCGCACGCAGGACCGACGACCACCGCGCCCAAGCGTCGTACCATGGCCGAGACGTGGGTGCCGGCAGGCCACGCCCGGATCCGGGCGCCGTGTACCGGGAGCTGGCGCCGGCGGTGCTCGGGTACCTGCGGACCCAGGGCGCGGCTGATCCCGAGGACCTCCTCGGCGAGATCTTCCTGCAGGTCGCCCGGGATCTCCACCGGGTGAAGGGCGACGCACCCGATGTCCGGCGGTGGGTGTTCCGGGTGGCCAGGAACCGGGTGATCGACGATGCCCGCCGGCGGGCTCGGCGGCCGGCCCGGGGCGGGCAGGTGGTGCCGGATCGAGCCGGGATCGAGGCGGCCGAGCCGTTCGACCCCGAGCTGCTGGCCGCCCTCGCCGGCCTCACACCGGACCAGCGGGAGGTCGTCGTGCTCCGGTTCGTGGCCGACCTGCCGCTCGAGGCGGTGGCCACGGTCACGGGCCGGAAGGTGGGGGCGGTCAAGGCCCTCCAGCACCGGGGCCTGGCCAGCTTGGCCAAGGCCGTATCCCCCGGGAGCCGGACGACGCTGTAGAGGGGGATGGACGACACCGATCCGATCGCCGACCGACTCCGGGACCTCGGCCGCCAGCCCGTCGAGCCCGCCGTCGCCAGCCGCCACCTCAGCGCCATGGCCGCCGCTCCGAGCGGCAGCTCCCGTTCCCGGACCCGGCTCAAGATCGGAGCCGCCTTCCTCGTCGGGCTGCTCGTGGGCGGGACGGGACTTGCCTCGGCCGGTGCCCTTCCCGGGCCCGCCCAAGATGCGGCGCACACGACGCTGTCGAAGGTCGGCGTCAAGGTCCCCCAGGGCACCGAGCGCTTCAACGACCCGGCCGTCTGCGGCACCGACCCCGCCACCCAGCAGCCCTTCCGCAACCACGGCCAGTACGTGAAGGCCCACAAGGGCGACCCGGCCGCGTCGCAGTCGAGGTGCGGCAAGCCCCTCAAGGCGGGCACCGAGCCCGACGAGAAGCAGACCGACCCTGCGACCGACCCGGCCGCCGGCGGGAGCGACCAGGGCGGCACCGCCGACAGCACCCCGAAGGCCGGCAACGGCAAGGGGAAGGGGAAGCCGGCCAAGGCCAAGGCCCAGTCCGGCGACGCCGACGGCAAGAGCACCGACCCGACGACCGAGCCCGAGGGCACGGCTCCGTCGTCCCCCGGCAAGTCCGACGAGCGCGGCCCCAGCACGTCGAAGGGACCGACGACGTCGAGCTCCACGAGCACGTCGGCCCCGGTCACCAACCCGCAGCCCTGACCTCTGGCGTCTCGCCCGGGGGCGCCGACCCGTCGGGCCGTCACAGGCCCAGGTGGAGCCGCATCGCCTCCTCGACATCGGTGAGGAGCCCGGAGGGAAGCCGTCCGACCACGTCTCCGATCCTCTGCACGGCGACCGACCGGATCTGCTCCGCCTGCGCCTTTGAGGCCTGAGGCAACCCGCACGATCCTGCGGGGAGCAGCACCTGAAAGGGGTAGACCTTTCCGGTGCTGCTCGTCACCGGCACCACGCTCACCACGCCTCTGTCCAGGCTCTGGGCCATGCGGTTCGCCCCGTCGTTGCTCACCACGACGGCTGGTCGCCGCTTGTTGGCTTCACTTCCTCGAACGGGGTCGAAGTCAACCCAGACGACGTCGCCACGTCGCATCAGCGAGCAGCACCGGACAGCCCGTCGCCGACGGTGGACTCCCACCCGCCGTCCTCGGACGCTTCCCATTCGTCCCAGGCCGCGGCGTAGTCGTCACCGAGCTCGCTTGCTCGCAGCAGGCCCACCGCCCGCTGGACCACGCCCGAGCGTGATTCGACAGCGTGCTCGGCCGCGTACCGATCGATGAACTCGACGTCTCCGCCGGACAGGCTCACGCTCAGCTTCATGCCACGATGCTACCAAGGTAGGACTCCTGCTGCTACCCGCTACCTACGCCGGCTGGGGGGACCCCGAGTCGGCGACGCTGGCGGTGGCGATGACGGCCAGGATCTCGTCGCCGACCAGCTCGTCGCGGTCCAGCAGGGCGTCGCGCAGGGCCTCGACCACGCCGCGGTTGCCGTCGAGCATCGAGTGCACGCGGGCCTTGGCCCCCTCGAGCACCTGCTCGACCCGGGCGCGACCCTCGTCGATCGACATCACCTTGGCCACCAGGTTGGCGGGCCCGGTCTGCACGGCCTCGTACGAGAGCAGCGAGCCGACCATGCCCAGGCTGCCCACCATCTGGGCGGCCAGGGTGCTGGCCTGCAGGAGGTCGTTGGCCACGCCCGAGCTCGTCTCGCCGAAGAACAGCTCCTCGGCCACCAGCCCGCCCAGGGCGATCTCGACCAGCGACTCCATCTCGGTGCGGGTGCGGGTGAAGCGCTCCTCCCGCTCGGAGTGGGCCAGCAGGCCGAGGGCGTCCTTGCGCTTGATGATGGACAGCACCTCGAGCTTGCGGCTGCGGCCAGCCAGCCAGGCCACCGCGGCGTGGCCCGACTCGTGGGTGGCGATGGTCCGCCGCTCGGCCTCGGTGTAGTCGACGGGCGTGGCGATGCCGACCTCCTCGGTCATCTTGGCCTGCTGCAGGTCGTCCCAGGACAGCCTTCGCGCCCCGCGGCGCAGCGCCCAGACCAGGGCCTCGTCGAGCAGGTGCTCGATCATCACCGGCGAGTACCCGAAGGTCATGGCGGCCAGCGTGTCGCGTCGCTGCGGGTCGTCGAGCTCCTCGTCGTGCGCCTTCTTGGCCAGGTAGTGGTCGATGATCTCGCGCCGACCCGGGCGGCCGGGAAGGTCGAAGGCGATCGACCGGTCGAAGCGGCCGGGGCGCAGCAAGGCCGGGTCGAGGTCACTGGCCCGGTTGGTGGCACCGATGATCAGGAAGTTCGGTGTCGGCGCCACCGGCTTGCGCAGGCGGCGGTGGGCCGGCAGGAGGCGGTTGAGCCGGTCGACGAACCAGCCTCGGAGGCGGACCCCGGCCGGCGGCTGATCGAAGGACTGGAGCTGGATCAGCAGCTCGTTGACCACGCCGGGAACAGGTTGAGGGTCTTGACGGCCTCCTCGACCACCACCGGGATGCCCTTCACGTCGTCGAGCCCGACGTCGATCTCCTCGGGGCGGAACAGCACGTGGGGCGAGCGCCCGGCGGCCACGACCGGCAGCACGAGCATGGCGCCCAGCAGCAGGATCAGGACGACGAGCGGCAGCACCTGGAGCTGGGTCTCGGTGAGCCGGGGGCGAGCCAGAGGTCGGTCGCTCAGGATCCTGGCCCACAGGTAGCCCCCGACGGCGCCGAGGACGACGGTCAGCCGCAGCAGCCGGCGCTGGCGGAAGCGCTCGCGGGCCTGTCCGACGTCGGCCAGCGCGGTCGGGAGAACCCGATCGCTCTGCAGGCTCTCGAGCTCCATCGTTCCTCCGTCGACCGGGTCGAAGCCCGATGATGCTCCACCGCCCGCCGGTAGCAGTAGCCCGCAGCCTGCGACCCCTTCACCGACGGGCCGGTCGGGCTAGTAGACGATCTCCATGCGCAGGCCCTCGTCGTCCCACTCCGGGTCCTCGGGCAGGCGGTGCCGGGCCCGGGCGGCGATGCGCCGGGCCGTCCACAGGTCGGCGGCCGCGTCGATCACGCGATCCGGGCGGACGCCGGGCACCTTGGTGTCGAGCGTGACGGCGATGCCGGGGAACCGGTCCTCGAGCAGCGTGCGCCGCTCCTTGGCGCCGATGATGGAGCGCTTGGGGAAGCGGAGCGGCTCGTCGCCGTTGAGACCGTAGAACGCCAGCTCGGGGTTGACCTCGAAGACGGTGCGCTGCCAGTAGGGCGCCAGGTCCTTGGCCGACTCGGCCATGCGCCGGACCATCCGCCACATCACCGTGGTCAGCTTCGGGTCGAAGGCCCTGGCCTCCTCGAAGCTGGCCGCCGCCAGCACCGCCCGGGACGGTGCCGGCACGGCCGCCGGACCCCGTCGGGGGCCGAGCAGCGCCCGCGCCGCCCGGTCGGCCGCCCGTCCCCCAGGGCCCTCGGGCAGGCCGACCGGCGCGTGCAGGGCGATGATCGAGAAGGCCGGCTTGTAGTCGAGGACGTCGATCAGCGCCGGGAACACCTCGGGCGGCTGGGGCGCCAGGTTGGTGCCCGCCAGCCGGCCCGTGACCACCAGCCAGCCACCGGTGCACGGCTCGACGCCGGCCAGCAGCTGATACGGCAGCTGCGGGCCCCGCTGGGGGCGGCCCGAGCCCATCAGCGGCGGCGGATGCTGGGATCGGCCATGGCCGGCACCGGGGGCGGGGGCGGAGGAGCCTCGATCTCCCGAGGGTAGAGGCTGGCGGAGACGGCCACCTGGTAGTCGATCTGCTCGGCGCGCACCAGCTCGCTCAACGAGCGCTCCAGCGTGCGCGAACCCTCGGAGAGGTGGGTCGACACGACGTTGCGCAGCTGACGGGTCTTGCCCTCGCGGATGAGGTTCCGCACTGAGGAGTTGGCCACCATGACCTCGAAGGCGGCCACCCGGCCGGGCCCGTGCAACCGCGGCAGGAGCCGCTGGTAGATGACGCCGAGGAGGGTGGAGGCCAGCTGCACCTGGATCTGGGGCCGGTTGTCGGCCGAGAACACGTCGACGATGCGGTCGATGGCCTGGGCCGTGTCGTTGGTGTGGAGGGTGGCGAGCACGAGGTGGCCGGTCTCGGCGATGGTGAGGGCGGCGGCGATGCTGTCGGGGTCGCGCATCTCGCCCACCAGCAGCACGTCGGGGTCCTCCCGCAGGGCGGAGCGGAGGGCCCGTGGGAACGACGAGGTGTCGTCGCCGATCTCCCGCTGGGTCACGGCCGCCCGCTTGTTGTGGTGGACGTACTCGATCGGGTCCTCGATCGTGAGGATGTGGCACGGGCGCCAGGAGTTGATGTAGTCGACCATCGCCGCCAGCGAGGTGGACTTGCCCGACCCCGTGGCCCCGGTCACCAGGACCAGGCCGTGCGGCTTGGCGATCATGTCGGCCACCGCCTGGGGCAGGCCGAGATCGCCCATCGAGGGGATCTGCATGGGCACGATGCGCAGGGCCAGGGCCGACGACCCCCGCTGGTGGAAGGCGTTGCCACGCAGGCGGGCCCGGTCGTGCCAGCTGAAGGAGAAGTCGACCTCCCGCTCCTGGTCGAAGCGGCGCCCCAGCACCTCGCCCAGCTGGGCGTGGATGATCTGGTCGACCTCGGCGGCGGCCAGCACCGGGGCGCCGTCCAGGGGCATCAGGGCGCCGTCGACCCGCAGGCGCGGAGGCGAGTCGGCGGCGAGCAGCAGGTCCGAGCCCTTGCGCTCGAACAGCGTGGCGATCCACCCGTCGAGGACGGGCGTGGCCTGGAGCATCACCCCATTGTGTCCACCGGTCCCACGCCTCCGCCAACCCCTCCACAACGCATCGACAACTCTCGACCCCGTCGGGTGGTCAGCCGCCGGGCGGTGATCAGGACAGGTAGTACCCGAAGGTGTCGAGGAGGAGGTGGGTGGCCCCGTCGGTGTAGAGGTTGAGGGAGGCGCCTCCCCCCACCGGTGAGGTGACGAGGTTGGCGACGGTGTCGCCTGGCACCGTGACGTTCAGGTTGCTGGCCAGGGGTCGGGGGCCGCCGCCGGCCCAGGCGGTGAGGAAGGTCGGGCTGGACTGCACGGCGGTCACGTTGGCGACGACGGCGGCCACCCCGGTCGACGGGATCCCGTTCGAGCCCCCGAGGGCCAGGCCGGTGGTGCTGTGGGCCGGCCGCACGCCGGTGGCGGTGACCCCGAGGCCGATCCTGGTGTCGAGCCGCCGCTCAGGCGACAGGGCCACGTAGAGGCCGCTGGTGCTGCTGGCGGCGGTGCCGTCGGTGAACCACCCGACGACGTCGACCAGGAGGTGCCCGCCGCCCGACGTGAACAGGCTGACGCTGCCCCCGGCGCCGACGGGGACCACGACGTGGGCGGCGACGGTCTGCCCGGCGAAGTCGGTGTTCAGGTTCGAGGCGGTGGGACGGGACGAGCCGGCGGGCCAGACGGTCACGTAGCCAGGCGAGGAGTCGACGCCGGTGACCGAGAGGACGACGGCCGAGGCCCCGGAGGCGGGCACCCCACCGAGGCCAGCGGTGGGCAGGGTGACGCTCGACCCGGCGCTGCGACGGCCAGCTGGGGCCCCGGTGCCGTTGCGGGTGTCGAGCAGTCGGACGGGAGCCACGGCGCGGAAGCGTCCGGACGTGGCCGAGACGACGGGCTCGTACCACCCGGCCACGTCGGCCAGCAGGTGCCCGCCGCCGGAGCTGAACAGCTGCACGTGCCCGTCGCTCCCCACCGGGATCACGACCTGGACGGCCGTCGTCTGCCCGGCGCGACTGGTGTTCAGATTGCTCGTGGTCGGTCGCACCGTCCCACTCGGCCAGACCGTGACGAACCCGGGTGAGGAGTCGACCCCGGTCACGGTGAGCACGACGGCGGAGGCGCCCGTCGCAGGCACCCCGCCCCGGCCGCCCACAGCGAGGTCGACGACACCGCCGGCGCCCACCCGGCCCGCCGGCCGTCCGTTGCCGGTGCGGGTGTCGAGGATCCTGGTCGGACTGGTCGGCACGAACCGCGCCCCTGGTGAGCTGGTGGTGAGGACCACCGACGTCGGGGTGTAGCTGGCGGTGAAGGCGACCGAGCTGGAGGTCACCTGGCTGAAGGCGCCCGTCCGGGTGGTGCCGAAGATGGGGGTGTACGTCGTGCCGACGGCCGGGACGCCGATCGTGGTGACGTCGAGCGTGCCCGCCAGCGACAGGGTGTTGCTGCCCCCGAGGATGGACGGCCCGAGGCCCGGGTCAGCGGCGGCGCCGTCGATGGTGAGGCCGAGGGTCCCGCTGGCGCTGTTCGTGAACGACCCGCCGATGAAGGCGACGTCGACGTCCCGGCCCAGCTTGACCAGCCCGTCGTTGACGATGGCCACGCCGTTCTCGACGGAGGTGGTGGCGGCGAAGTCGATGGTGCCGGCGTTGGTGATCGGCATGCGCAGGCGGTGCGAGCCGCCGGGCCGAACCACCAGGGTGCCGTTGTTGGTGAGCGGCGATCCGCCAAGGGTCGCGCCGCCGCTGCCGCCCCCTGTATCCAGCGCGAGCGTTCCGTTGTTGACGACGGACGGACCTGCCAGGTTGGCGACGGCGTCTCCACCTGGAGTGCCCCGCACGCTGACCGTCTGGCCTGAGGGGATGTTTCCGCGCACGACGCTCGGGGCAGTCCCGCTGAGGAGGACGAAGGCACCAGGCCCGGCGCTGTCGTCGAGGGTGGACCCGTCGCTCAGGAGCACCGCTTCGCCGGTCACGCTTCCTCCGGCCTGGGTGAATGTGCCGCTCCGTACGCCAGCCCAGCCCCCCAGGTCCAGACTGGACCCGAGGTTCGACACGAACGTGCCGCCGTCGACGAAGAGCATCCCGGTGGATGTGACCGTGATGGCGCCGTTGTTGGTGGTGGTACCGCCGAAGACGGTGACCCGACCGGCGACCTCCACCGTCGCCCCGGGCGAGTTGGTCAGGTCCAGGTCGAAGATCTTGAACCCCCCGACGCCCAGGGTCCGGATCGTGCCCTGGTTGGTGAGGGTTCCCGCGCCCGAGATGTTGGCTGCGCTGCTGTCGGCGACGTCGAGCAGCAGGGTGCCTTCGTTCCGAACCGGTCCGGGCACATCGACGGTGGTGGACTGGGGCTCCCGAGCCAGGATCCTCACCGTCTGGCCAGCTGGGATCGTCCCGGTCAACGTCAGGCCCGGCGAGTTCCCCCACGGCGCTGGCCCGAGCAGGACGAACTCGCCGGCGCCGGCGCTGTCGGCCAGCGTCGAGCCGCTTCCCAGCGTCACCGGACCACCCGTCACCAGGCCACCGACCTGCATGAAGGTCACTGCGTACGCATCGAATGGGCCACCCACCGAGATCGTGGAGCCGGCCTTCGAGGCGAAGGAGCCCCCGCTGTGGGTCAGCGAGGCACCGGGGGCGACGGTCAGCGTCCCGTCGTTGACGACGTCGGACCAGAACCAGGTGGTGGAGCTCTGGCCGACCTGGATGTGCCCGTCGGTGGCGTTCGTGAGGGCACCGAGCAGGGTGCTCGGGGCGCCCGGGCTCTGGAAGGAGACCGTGCCGTGGTTCACGATGGGTGCAGCGGGCTGGAGCCAGGCGGTTCCGGCGGCTCCCGAGGAGAGCTCCAGCGTGGCCTGCGGCCGGATCGTGCTGGCGGCGGCCAGCGCCAGGCGGCTGCCGCCGGCGGCGCCCACCACGGTCAGCCTCTGGTCGCCAGTCGGGCCACCGACGTCGAGCGAGCGAACCGAGACCTGGCCGCTCAGCGAGACCCCGTAGGTCCCGGCCTGGTTGATGCACACGTCATCGAGCTCGCCCGGCACCACGCCCGTCGACCACCTGGATGCGTCGGACCAGAACCCGTTGACGGGACCGGCCCACGTGACCGTGCACGGCGGGCCCACCGCGGATGCGGAACCCGCTGCTGCCGCCAGAGCGCCGAGCGCCCCGGCCAACCCGAGCACGACGACCGCCACGACGCGCCTGACCAACGACCGTTGCTTGACCTCCGCCACTGGGCTCCCATCGGCGTCGAGAGCCCCGACATGAGCGGATCGGCTCGATCCGGCCCGAGGGGACCGTCGCCGGGCTACCCCGGGCGATCGGCCAGCAGGGCAGCGACCGCGGCGACGGCCAGGCGGTAGCCGTGGCCGCCGAAGCCTGAGATGGTGCCGGTGGCGACAGGCGCCACCACCGAGGTGCGCCGCCAGGCCTCCCGGGCCTCGGGGTTGGAGATGTGCAGCTCGACGACCGGGCCGTCAAAGGCGGCCAGGGCGTCAGCCAGGCTCCACCCGTAGTGGGTCAGGGCGGCGGCGTTGACCACGATGGCCGACACCCGGCCCCGGGCCCCGTGCACGGCCTGGACGAGGTCGGCCTCAGCGTCGCTCTGCAGGTGCTCGAGGGTCAGACCGTGCGAGGCCGCCTCGGCGGTGGCGGCCGCCACGTGGTCGGCCAGGGTGGCCGTCCCGTAGATGGCGGGCTCCCGCTCGCCGAGCAGGGTGAGGTTCGGCCCGGACAGGAGCAGCACCACCTCGGCCGCATCAGCCACCTCAGCCACCGGCCAGCACCTCGCGGACGACCGCCGGGGCGACGCCGGCCACGACCTCGCAGCCGGCCGGCCCGTCGAGGACGAAGGTCAGCCCGTCGATGGCCTTCTTGTCCCTGGCCATCAGCGCCACCAGCCTTTCGGTGTCGGACCCGGGCGGCACGTCGTCGGTCAGCCCGTAGCTGGCCACGACCCGGCGGTGCTCGGCCACCCGGTCGTCGTCGATGCGGCCGAGCCGGTGGGCGAGGCGGGCGGCGAAGACCAGGCCCACGGCCACGGCCTCGCCGTGGCGCAGGTCGAAGGCGCCGTCGACCTCGAGGGCGTGGGCCAGCGTGTGGCCGTAGTTGAGAAGCGCCCGCCGGCCCGCCTCACGCTCGTCGGCGGCCACCACGGCCCCCTTCAGGTGGACGCACGCCGCCACCGCCGCCTCGAGGTCGAGCTCGGTGAGGTCGGGCGCGCCGAGGAAGGCGTACTTGGCCATCTCGCCGCACCCGCTGCGCCGCTCGCGCTCGGGCAGCGTCGACAGGGCGTCGAGGTCGCACAGCACCGCCGACGGCTGCCAGAAGGCGCCCACCAGGTTCTTGCCCTCGGGCAGGTTCACGCCGGTCTTTCCCCCGATGGCCGCGTCGACCATGCCGAGGAGGGTGGTGGTGACGTGGACCACCGGCACCCCGCGGTGGTAGCAGGCGGCGGCGAAGCCGGCGGTGTCGGTGACCACGCCCCCGCCGACGGCAACGACGCAGTCGCGCCGGGTCAGCCCCCAG
>JBKJUI010000088.1:0-3187 GCA_046590775.1 Acidimicrobiales bacterium | reverse complement strand
CCGGACCGGCGGGTCCGCAACCGCCGGCAGGGCCACCCGCCCAGCCCCCGCCCCCTCCCCCGCCCCCTCCGCCGGGCACCCAGCCGCCCCCCTCCTGGGGCGCGCCGCCGCCCCAGGCCGGCGCCCCGCCGCCCGGCTGGGGTGCGCCACCTCCCCAACCCGGTTGGGGACCCCCGCCTCCGCCGCCGCGCAAGAGCAAGGTCGGCCTCATCGTCGGCCTGGCCATCGGAGGCGTGGTCCTCCTCCTGCTCCTCCTCGTGGGCCTCGGGGCGCTGGTGAGCAGCAACGACGAGCCGAACCTCGCCGCCGACGACTTCTCGACGACCGTGCTCGACGAGACGACGACGTCGACCGAGGTCGGGCTCTCCACGTCGGTGGCCGGGACGGGAGAGGAGAGCACCGTGCGGGCGGGCGACGCCGCGAGGTTCCTCAAGAGGGAGCAGGAGAAGCTGACCCCCGATCTGACGGTGGGCGCCATCACCTGCCCCCCGGATCCCTACCGGGTGGGCCACGTCATGACCTGCCGGATGGAGCTGGATGACGCCGCCGTCCTCTATCGGGTGGAGATCACCGGCGTGTCGAGGGTCGCCGCCCGGCCGGCGTCGCCGATCATCGACACGAACAAGGCCGAGGCCCTGATGGAGGAGAAGGAGCCGGGCGAGGTCGGCGACTGCGGGGACCCACGCGTCCGCCAGGTCGAGGTCGGCTCGACGCTGACGTGCAGCACCGGGGCGAGCACCTGGGACTTCATCGTCGGGCCGAACGGCGAGGTCACCGGCTCGACCCGCTGAGGGAGAGCGGCAGCGCCTGGCTCCTTCGGGAAGCGAAGGGACCTGCCGTACCGTTGCCGCCGATGGCCGACGATCCGCCCGACCCTGGTGATCCGGCCCGTCATGTGTCCGTCGGCTGGGTTCGCCGGTTGCTCTGCTGGCTGGCGCCCCACAAGCTGAACGTCGGGATCGCCTTTGGTGCAGCGCTGGTGGGCACCGGCGTGGCCGGGCTGACGCCGGTCGTGCAGAAGATCGTGGTCGACGACGTCACCGCCGGGACCGGAGACCCGGTCGCTCCCTGGCTCCTCCTGCTCGTCCTGGCCGGGGTGGCCCGCTTCGCCCTGGCCTACGTCCGCCGGTTCTTCGGCGGCCGGGTGGCGGCCGACGTGCAGTTCGACCTGCGGACGGCCCTGTTCCGGCACGTGCAGCGACTCGACGTGGCCAGCCACGACCAGATGCAGACAGGACAGCTGGTGGCCCGGGCCGGCACCGACGTCAACGCCCTCCACGGGCTGCTCAGCTTCCTGCCGCTCGTGCTCGGCAGCGTGCTGCTCTTCCTCATCGCCCTGGTCGTGATGGTGAGCCTGTCGCCCCTCCTGACGCTCATCGTCTTCGCCGTCGTGCCCCTGATGGCTCTGGCCACGGCCCGGGTGCGCCGGACGATCTTCCCGGCCAGCTGGGACGCCAGCCAGCAAGCCGGCGTGGTCGCCGGCATCATCGAGGAGTCGGTGACCGGCGTGCGGGTGGTCAAGGGGTTCGGGCAGGAGCGAAGAGAGCTCACCCGCCTCAGCGATGCCGCCGCCGACCTGCTGGCCAGCCGGACCCGCCTCGTCCGCCTCCAGGCCCGCTTCGCCCCCACGCTTCAGGTGATCCCGATCCTGGCCCAGGTGGCGGTCCTGGCCGTCGGCGGCTGGCTCACGATACGCGGCAACATCACCCTCGGCACCTTCCTGGCGTTCAACGTCTACGTCACCCAGCTCATCGGCCCGGTGCGCATGGCGGCCTTCCTGGTGGCCTTCAGCCAGCAGGCCAAGGCCAGCGTCCAGCGGCTGGCCGAGGTGCTGGACGCCAACCCGCAGGTCGTCGACCGCCCCGACGCCCAGGTGCTGGGCGCCGGCAGGCGCTGGGACCTCGAGCTCGATGACGTCAGCTTCGGCTACGTCCCGAGCGAGCCGGTGCTCGACCACTTCACGCTGCGGGTGGGCCAGGGAGAGACCGTGGCCCTGGTCGGCACCAGCGGCTCGGGCAAGAGCACGGTGGCCCTGCTGGTCCCGCGCTTCTACGACGTGCACCAGGGCGCCGTCCGGGTGGGCGGCACCGACGTGCGGGATGTCACCCTGCCCTCGCTGCGGGCCCGCATCGGGGTGGTGTTCGAGGACCCCTTCCTGTTCTCCGACACGCTGCGGTCCAACATCGCCTACGGCCGGCCCGACGCCACCGACCAGGAGGTCGAGGCCGCCGCCCGCGCTTCTGAGGCGCATGAGTTCATCGAGGCCCTGCCCGACGGCTACGCCACCGTCGTCGGCGAGCAGGGTCTGACCCTGTCCGGCGGCCAACGCCAGCGCGTGGCCCTGGCCCGGGCCCTGCTCACCGACCCGCAGGTGCTGATCCTGGACGACGCCACGTCGGCGGTCGACAGCCAGGTGGAGCAGGAGATCCTGGGCACGCTGCGGCGGCTGCTGGTGGGCCGGACGACTGTGCTCGTCGCCCACCGCCGGTCCACCCTCCGCCTGGCCGACCGGATCGCGGTGGTGGACCAGGGTCGCGTCGTGGCGCTCGGCACGTCCGAGGAGCTCGAGGCCACGAGCCCGCTCTACCGGGCGCTGCTCTCGGGCCCCGACGACGACCTTGAGCAGAACGCCGGGGCGGCGCCCGATGACGTTCTGCTGCCGGCCGCCGCCGCCAGGCCGTGGGACGGCAGCCCCACCCCTGACCTCTGGCCGGAGCGGCAGGTCACCACGGCCGAGGCGATGGCCTCCGCCGGACGCCTCCGCCGCCCCGACCCGGCGGCCGGTCCCCCGGGCAGCCACGGCGGCGGCATGCGCGGCGGCGCCGGCCATCTGGGGGCGTCGATGGTGGCCACGCCCGAGCTGCTCGATGCCGTCGCCGCCCTTCCCCCGGCCCTCGACCGGCCCGACGTGACCCTCGACGACCTCGACGTGGTCGAGCCCCGGTTCTCGTTCTGGCGCTTCGTGCGGCGCTGGCGCCGTCTGCTCGGACTTGGCATCGCCCTCGTGGTGGTCGACTCGGTGACGAACCTGCTGGGACCGACGATCGTGCGCTTCGGCGTCGACCGCGGGGTGGAGCCGGGGAGGACGGGGATGCTGTGGGTGGCGACGGCCCTGGCCCTGCTGATCGCCCTGATGTCGTGGGGCAACGCCGTCGCCGAGCAGCTGGTGACCGGCTCGACCGCCGAG
>JBKJUI010000225.1:0-4381 GCA_046590775.1 Acidimicrobiales bacterium | reverse complement strand
CGTCTACATCGACGAGGTCGACAAGATCACCCGCAAGTCCGACAACCCCTCGATCACGCGCGACGTGTCGGGCGAGGGCGTGCAGCAGGCGCTCCTCAAGATCATGGAGGGCACGGTCGCCTCCGTGCCCCCTCAGGGCGGGCGCAAGCATCCCCAGCAGGAGTTCCTGCAGGTCGACACCACCAACATCCTGTTCATCTGCGGCGGCGCCTTCTCGGGCCTGGAGAAGATCATCGCCCAGCGGTCCAAGGGCTCGGGCATGGGCTTCAACGCCAAGGTCCGCGACGTCGACGAGCGGGGCGTGGGCGAGATCTTCAAGGACCTGGAGCCCGAGGACCTGCTGAAGTTCGGCCTGATCCCCGAGTTCGTGGGTCGCCTGCCGGTCATCGGTGCGGTCTCGCCCCTGGACAAGGGCGCCTTGGTCGAGATCCTGGTCGAGCCCCGCAACGCCCTCATCAAGCAGTACAAGAAGACCTTCGCCCTCGACAACGTCGAGCTCGAGCTCACCGACGACGCCCTCGAGGCGGTGGCCGAGCAGGCGCTGCTGCGGGGCACCGGCGCTCGCGGCCTGCGGGCCATCCTCGAGGAGGTCCTGCTCGAGGTGATGTACGACATCCCGAGCCGCACCGACGTCGGCGGCTGCCTGATCACCCGCGAGGTCGTCCTCGAGAAGGTGGCCCCCACCCTGGTGCCCCGCGAGGAGCCCAAGCCCGAGCGCCCGCGCCGGGCCGCCTCCTGACCCTGCCGAGCCCCCTGACTCCTGACCCGGCCGACCGGCCCGTGAGCTCGGACCTGCCCGATCTCCTCGCCTGGCTCGACGGGCACTGGAACATGGAGGCTCGGAGCCTGGGCGTGGCGCCCGGGACCTCGGCCCGGGCCCCGAGCCTGGAGCGGATGCGCACCCTGCTCGAGGCCGCCGGCGACCCGCAGGCGGCCTGCCCCGTCCTGCACATCACCGGCACCAACGGCAAGACCTCCACGGCCCGCATCCTGTCGTCGCTGCTGGTGGCCAACGGGCTCGCCGTGGGGACGACCACGAGCCCGCACCTCGAGCGCATCAACGAGCGGATCACGGGCCCGCCGGTGGGGCCGCGACGGAGGGAGAAGGTCCGCCGCCAGCACGACCCGATCCCCGACGCCGACCTGGCCGACCAGCTCCGCGTGCTCCAGGGCATCGAGGGGATGCTGGACCAGCGGCCATCGTGGTTCGAGCTGGTGACCGCCTGTGCCTTCCGCTGGTTCGCCGACGTGGCCGTCGACGCCGTCGTCGCCGAGGTCGGCATGGGCGGCCGCTGGGACGCCACCAACGTGGCCGACGGCCAGGTGGCGGTCCTCACCACGGTGGGCCTCGACCACGTGGAGTACCTCGGCCCCACCCTGGCCGACATCGCCGAGGAGAAGGCGGGGATCGTCAAAGAGGGGGCGAGGGTCGTGGTGGGTGTGCGTGACCCGTCGCTCGTGGCCGTGGTCGAGAAGCGCGCCGCCGAGGTCGGCGCCGATCGGGTCCTGCTCCTCGAGCGGGACGTGGCCTGTGAGGGGAACGAGCTGGCCGTCGGCGGCCGGCTGCTCGACATCCGGACGCCCTGGGCGCAGCACGAGGAGGTCTTCCTCCCGCTCCACGGCCGCCACCAGGGCCACAACGCCGCCCTCGCCGTGGCTGCCGCCGAGGCCTTCCTCGACGCCCCGCTCTCCGACGACGTCGTGAACGAGGGGCTGGGGCGGGTCACCTCGCCCGGCCGGCTCGAGGTGGTGGGTCGCGAGCCGCTGGTCCTCCTCGACGGCGCCCACAACGTGCAGGGGATGACCGCCCTCGGCCGGGCGCTCGACGAGGAGTTCCCCGATGCCGAGACCGTCGTCGCCGTGATCGGCCTGCTCGCCGGCCACGACCCCGGCGAGCTCCTCGACGCCCTGGGCACCGCACGCGTGCGCCTGATCGTGGCCTGCCCGGCCCCGTCTCCCCGGACGATCGGCGCAGACCTGTTGGCGGCGGCGGCCCGCCAGCGCGGGATCGAGGCGGTGGAGGTGCCGTCGGTGGCCCAGGCCGTCGAGGCGGCGCGGGCGGATGCGGCTCCGAACGAGTGCATCCTCGTCACCGGATCGCTGTACGTCGTGGGGGCGGCTCGGGCGTCTTTGTCCTGATTCCAGCACAACGGCCTAAGGCGACGGGTCAGCGGGGCCGACATACCCCTGGTGAGCATCCAGCGACGCACCTGTGCCCTGCCGCCGAAGCCGGCGAGCCTGCACCGCCTGTCCGCTGCCGCCCTCGTCCTGGGGCTGGGGGTGCTCCTGCTCGTCGGGCCGCTCGCCCCGTCCGCCTCGGCCGCCACCCCGGTGCCTGCATTCGACAGCACCTTCGCCACCCTGCTCAACACCCTGCGCTCGACACTCGGCCTGAGCTCGTTCGCCGTCGACCCGCAGCTGTCGAGCGTCGCCCGGGCCTGGTCGACGAACATGGCCACCTCGAGCACGCTCTCGCACAACCCCGCCCTCACCAGCCAGGTCCAAGGCTGGTCCAAGGTCGGCGAGAACGTCGGCACGGGCTCGGCCGTCACCCAGGTCTTCGACGCCCTGGTCGCCAGCCCGCCGCACATGAAGAACATGTCCGACCCCGCCTTCAGCCGGATCGGCGTCGCCACCGTGACCGATAGCCGCAACCGGCTGTGGACCACCCACGTCTTCATGCGGCCGATGGCGGCCGGTGCTGCGCCGGCGGCGAGACCGGCCGCTCCGCCGGCCACCCAGGCGCCGGCGCCGGCCACGACCAGGGCGCCCAAGCCGGTCCCGACCACGGCCACCCCGGCGACCACGCCGCCGGCTCCTCCCGCCGTCGCCCCGACCACCGCCGCCCAGGTCCCGACGGCCCCTGTCGCCGTCGCGGCGGCCGGTGCCGTTGCGGCAACCGAGGCCGCCCAGCCGGCCGGAGATCAGGCGCTGGTCTCCGCCCGCCCCGGCTCCCGGCCCCGGCCCAACCTCCCGCTGGTGCTCGGCGCCGGCCTGCTCGCCCTCCTGGTCGTCAGCGGTGCCGGCATCCTCCTCCGCCGTGCCACGGGCCGCTCCGCCGGGGGATCCGCCTCCGCCGGCAGGCACCACCAGCCGGTCGAGCAGCAGAGCGAGGACCTCACCAAGGTGCTTGACCTGCTCCACCGTTGAGAGAGCAGCCCGACGGGTGGCCCCGGGGGCCGGCTAGGTTCGCCGCCTCGTGAATCGCACCCTGGTCCTGGCCAAGCCCGATGCCGTCGAACGTGGCCTGGCTGGGGAGATCATCGCCCGCCTCGAGCGCAAGGGCCTCCGGCTCGTCGCCCTCGAGCTCCGCCAGCTCGACGAGGCCACGGCCCGCACGCACTACGCCGAGCACGACGGCAAGCCGTTCTTCGACGAGCTGGTCTCGTTCATCACCCGCAGCCCGGTGGTGGCCATGGTGGTCGAGGGCCCCGAGGACACCTGGCGGACCGTGCGCACGCTCATGGGCGTGACCAACCCGATGGACGCAGCGCCCGGCACGATCCGGGGAGACCTGGCCACCCTCACCGGCGAGAACCTGGTCCACGGCTCCGACGGGCCCGAGTCGGCCGAGCGCGAGATCGCCCTGTTCTTCTCCCTGTAGGGGCCTGCCCGCGAGTGGGCGCGGCTCTCGCGTAGCCTGGCCAGGTACGTCCGACAACCGATAGGCGATCCCGCCAATGTCCGACAGCCTCTTTGGAGGGTTTCTCGGCCGCGACATGGCGGTTGACCTCGGAACCGCCAACACCCTGGTCTACGTCCGTGGCCGTGGCATCGTCCTGGACGAGCCGTCGGTGGTGGCCATCGACATCCGGACCGGGCGCCCCCTGGCCGTGGGCATCGAGGCCAAGCGCATGATCGGCCGCACGCCCGCCCACATCAAGGCCATCCGACCCCTGCGCGACGGGGTCATCGCCAACTTCGAGATCTGCGAGAAGATGCTGCAGTACTTCATCCACAAGGTGCACCCCCGCCGGTTCGGCAACCGGCCGCGGATGGTGATCTGCGTCCCCTCGGGCGTGACCGGCGTGGAGAAGCGGGCCGTGCAGGAGGCCGCCGAGTACGCCGGGGCCAAGAAGACCCCCTACATCGTCGAGGAGCCCATGGCCGCGGCCATCGGCGCCGGGCTGCCCGTGCACGAGCCGACCGGGAACATGGTCGTGGACATCGGCGGTGGCACCACCGAGGTGGCGGTCATCTCCCTGGGCGGGATCGTCACCAGCCAGAGCGTGCGCATCGCCGGCGACGAGCTGGACGAGGCGATCATCAGCTACATCAAGAAGGAGTACAGCCTGGCCCTCGGCGAGCGGACCGCCGAGGAGATCAAGATCAAGCTTGGCTCGGCCTGCTCGCCGCAGTCCGAGCTGTACGCCGAGGTGCG
>JBKJUI010000173.1:0-2705 GCA_046590775.1 Acidimicrobiales bacterium | reverse complement strand
GCCCGAGGGCAAGGAGGAGGCCGAGGCGGCGGTGACCGCCGCCCTCGAGAGCGTCCGTCCCCTGATCGAGTCCCACGGCGGCCACCTCGATGTCGAGAAGGTCGAGGACGGCGTCGTCACACTTCGCCTGAAGGGGACCTGCGACGGGTGCTCCAGTGCGGGAGCGACCCTCACGTATGGCGTCGAGGCGGCCCTGCGCGAGGGCTGGCCCAACTTCCGGCGCATGGAGGTGCTCGACGGCGAGGCCACGTCCCTCAACCCGGCGACGGTCGACCTCGAGTGCGTGACGGTGCCGGGCGGCACGCCGCCGCCCGCCCCCGCCCCTCAGGCCCCGCTGCTGCAGATCCGCCGCAAGGCCTGATGGCCGACGCGGCGGAGCGGGCCTACAAGGCGCGGGCGCTCGCCCAGGCCCACCCCCTCACCTCGCTGGCCAACCGCTTCCGGAACCGGGCGGTGGCCGAGCAGGAGGCGGAGCAGCCGATGGTCGAGCTGGCCCGCTGGGCCGGCGAGGCCCTCCTGAAGGGGTACTGCCTGCGCAAGGTCGAGGAGCAGGACGCCGGAGGGTGTGTCGCGGAGGCCAGCGACGACACCGACCTCGACCTCCTGGGTCAGCGGGCCGGGGCCATCGCCGACGACCTGCGGGCGGGCGATCCGGCCCCGCACCTGCTCGGCGAGGCCGACATCACCTTCACCGCACTCGATCGCATCATCACCTCGGAGCTGTCGAGCCGCTCCGACAACTACCGGGGCGCGGTCGACGCCGCCGGGTGGCAGCAGTTCGAGGAGTACATCGCCTGGTGGGCGGTGCGGGGCTACGCCCTGCGGGCCGCCGAGGCGGCGCAGGGGGCCCACAGGTGAAGGTCCTCGTGGCCGGGGTCGGGAACACCCTTCGGGTGGACGACGGCTTCGGCGTCGTGGTGGCCCGCCGGCTCCAGGCGATGAGCCTGCCCGAGGGGGTCAACGTCCTGGAGACGGGCATCAGCGGCATGGCGCTGGTCCAGGAGCTTATGGAGGGCTACGACGCCCTGATCGTGCTGGACATCGTCGACCGGGGCCGGCCGCCGGGGACGATCATGCTGATCGAGCCCGACCTCCCCGACGCCAAGGCCATGAGCCACGATCAGCGCCACTCCCTGACGGCCAACACCCACGAGGCCAACCCGTCTGCAGTGATGACGATGGCCAAGGCGATGGGCACCCTCCCCGCCCAGGTGCTGCTCATCGCCTGCCAACCGCTGGACGCCACGGGGCTCGGGATGGAGCTGTCGCCGGAGGTCACCGCCGCTGTCGAGGTGGCCATCGCCGAGGTCGAGGGCCAGCTGGCCCGGCTCTGCGCAGGAAGGACGTAGCGGTGTCCGACGCACAACCCATCGTCGGCGAGACGGCCGACTCGGTCGACGCCGACCGCCTGGCCGCCATCCGGTCCATGGAGGCGCAGCTGGCGGCCACCAGCAAGACAGCCCATCCTCAGCAGCACGCCACGATCGCCTACCGGCTTGGCCTGGCCTACGCCGAGCACCCGACCGGTCCGCTGGAGGACAGCCTGCGCCGGGCGCTGGCCTCCTACGACGTGGCGGCCAGCCTCTTCGACCCCCGGTTCGACCCGGTCGAGCACGCCAGGGTGGTCAACGCGGCCGGCGCCGCCCACCGCAGCCTTGGCGACGTCGCCCAGGCCGGGACCCTGTTCCGGCGGGCAGCCACCCTCCTCGAGCGGCACGGTCGCGACGACGAGCGGGCCGCAGCGCTGAACAACCTGGGCCTGGCCATGGCGGCCCAGGCCACTCCGGCCATGCCGGAGCTCCTGGCCGAAGCCATCGAGCATTTCACCACAGCCATCGGGCTGTTCGACAAGGCCACGCCAGACGGGCTGCGGGGCTGGGGAGCTGCCCTCCTCAACCGGGGCCAGGCCCGGTCGGCCGCCGCCGACGAGGCCGGGCTTCGTGCCGCCCTCGACGACTACCACGTGGCCCTCCGCGAGGTGGAGAGCAGCGAGGCGTCCTACCATTACGGGCTCCTGTACCACAGCGTCGGCGTGGCGAGCATGGCCCTGGCCGCCTTCGACCCTGAGGAGGCCACCCCCCTCCTCGAGGAGGCGGCCGACTCGTTCAGCGAGTCGCTCACGGTCTTCACCCGCAGCGGGTTCCCCTTCCAGCACGCCCTGGCCAAGTACAACCTGGGGTACGCGGTCGAGCGCCTCGACGGCGTGGCCAACCTCCGTCTAGCCCTGGCCTGCTATGAAGATGCCCTGGCCGCGCTCGACCCCCGACTCCATGTGCCCCAACGGGAGATGGCCTTTGCCAGCCTCGTACGGGTCGAGCAGCGCCTGGCCGAGTGGGCGCCCGCCCCCGGCCGGGCTCACCACTTCACCTCGATGGTGGCTGCCGCCGACCCCGGGGACCGCCTGCCGCTCATGCGTGACCGACTGCTGCGCTACCTGGCCCTGCCGGGCCCGACCCGCCACAAGGCCCTCGTCGAGCTGGCGCTGGCCGAGTACTGGCTGGGGCCCGAGCGGGCCCGGATCCTCATCGAGGCCGAGCTCGGCGTCCTCGTCGACCTGCCGAACGAGTTCCTCCAGCTGTCGCTCGAGGCCCGGCTCGAGGCGCTGCGCCAGCTCGGCGATGCCGCCGACGAGGCCGGCAGGGCCCTCGACGACGCCGTCGGCGCCCAGCTGGGGCTGCCTCAGCGCCTGTTCGTCCGGGACTTCC
>JBKJUI010000284.1:0-6973 GCA_046590775.1 Acidimicrobiales bacterium | reverse complement strand
AGGGCTGCCCGCCGGCTCAGACGGCCTGCGCCGCGGCCCCCGACGGCGGCCGGCCCGAGCTCGACGACCAGAAGCTCGACCGGGTGACCTTCTACAGCCGCACGCTGGCCGTCCCCGCTCGACGCGCCGTGACCGAGCCGGCCGCAGCCCGCGGTGCCCAGGTCTTCTCGAGCGTCGGCTGCTCGGCGTGCCACCAAGCCACGGCCCGCACCGGCCCCTCAGACATCCCGGCCCTCGCCGAGCAGGACGTGCAGCCGTTCACCGACCTGCTGCTGCACGACATGGGCCCAGGGCTGGCCGACGGGCGGCCCGATTTCGAGGCCAGCGGCTCGGAGTGGCGCACGGCGCCGCTGTGGGGGATCGGCCTGATCCCCACGGTGAACCGACACACCCGCTTCCTGCACGACGGCCGGGCCCGCTCCCTCGAGGAGGCGGTCCTCTGGCACGGCGGCGAGGGCGAGGCGGCCCGGCGCCGCTACACCGGCCTGCCCGGGGCCGACCGAGCTGCGGTCCTCGCCTTCCTGGGGTCGCTGTGATGCGCTGGCGGCAGGCTGTCCTCGTCGCCGCGGTGGCCGCGCTGGCTGGCGCCGGCTGCACCAGCGCAGGCCCCGGCGGCGGCGCCGTGCCGACGACGGTGGTCATGGACCGGGTGTCGGTCGTGACCGCCGCGGCTACCCGGGTCATCCTCCCCGCCTACCAGGAGCTCGCCAAGGCAGCCGCAGGCCTCGAGGAGGCGACCGCAGCGTGCAACGTGGACCGGTCGAGGTCGGCGTGGAAGGCCACCCGCCTGGCCTACATGCGCACCTTCGTGGCCAACGGCCTCGGGCCGGCGAAGGAGCAGCGACTTCTGCCCGCCATCGACTTCTGGCCGACCGATCCCGCCGGCATCGAAGCGTTCGTGGTCGGCCCCGGTCCCTTCACCCTGGAGGGGGTGGCCGCCCTCGGGGCGCGCCAGCGGGGGTTGCCGGCCATCGAGACCCTCCTGTTCGGGCAGGGCTTCTTCGAGCGCCAGCGCTGCCAGGTGAGCAACCTGCTCAGCACGCTGGTGCGCAGGGCCACCGACGACGCGGCCAGGGCCTGGGTCGACCTGGCCCCTCGCTTCGGCAGCCAGGACCGAGGGCTGGCCGAGCTCGTGTCGAGCGCCACCCAGGCCATCGGCCTGGTCGAGGGCGAGCAGCTCGGCATGCCGTACGGGCTGCGCCGTGGCGCGACGACGAACCCCGCCCTCGTCCGGGGCGGGAACGCCCTCGATGACTCGGCCGCGGTGGTGGAGGGAACCGAAGACCTGCTGACGACCGGCGTCACGCCCCTCCTGGCGCCCGACGTGGCGGGCCGCGTGACCGCCGCCGTCGACGCCGTCGACGCCGCCGTGCGCGACATCCCGCCGCCCCTCCAGCTGGCGGTGGTCTCGGCCAGGCCCAAGGTGCTGGCCGCCACCCAGGCGGGCAAGGCCGTCGAGCAGCTCCTGGCCACCGAGGTCAGCAGCGCCCTCGGCATCACGCTCAACTTCAACCCGAACGACGGTGACTGAGGCCCAGGGCCGGGAGCAGCCCTCGGGGGCGGGGCTGCGCCTCCTGCGGGTGGTCGTGGGCCTGGTCGTCGCCGTCACCTGCGCGCGGGCCCTGGCCCACGGGTGGATCGACACCCTGTGGGCGGCGACGCCCAGCCGGCTGCCCTACCCGCTCCTCGAGTGGGTGCCGGTGCCGTCGCGACCGGTCCTCCTCGGGCTCGTCGTGGGCTGCGGCCTGGCCGGAGCGGCCGTGGTGCTCGGCATCGCCGAGCGGGCGATGCTCGGGCTGGCCGCTGCAGGCATGTCGTGGCTCGGGGCGCTCGACGCCGCTGCGTACCTCAACCACGAGGTGCTGGCCGTGGCGCTCGCCGCTCTGCTGGCCGTCCTGCCAGCCCGGCGGTCGGTGCCCCGATGGGCCGTGCTCGCCCCCCGTGTCGTGGTCGGCTCGGTCTACCTCTGGGCGGCCGCGGCGAAGCTTGATCCGGGCTGGCTGGCCGGGCGGCCGCTGCAGGGGTGGCTCGGCACCCGGGCCGACCTGCCGGTCATCGGTCCGCTCCTCGTCCGACCCGGCGCCCCCCCGGCCCTGGCGTGGGCCAGCCTGGCCTTCGAGGTCCTGGTCGTGCCGGCGCTGGTCTGGCGGCGCACCCGGGTCCTGGCCCTCGTCGTGGTGCTCGCCTTCCACGCCGCCACGGCCGTCCTGTTCCCCCTCGGGGTGTTCCCCTGGCTGATGGTCGGTGCGGCCGTCGGCGCCTTCGCCCCTGCCCGGCTGGGCTGGGTGCCGACCCTGCGACGAGGGTCCCTGCGGCAGGGAGAGGCCGAGAGCTCGGTTCCGACGGACGCTCCCAGCTCCTGGCCGTTCCGCAGGGGGAAGCCCGCCCTCGTCCGACAGGTGGCCGCAGCGGGCCTGGCGGGGCTGTGCGCAATCGCTCCCGCGCGGGCGGTCCTGCCAGGCAGCGAGCCGGCGTTCGATGGCACCGGCGACCACCTGGCCTGGCGGGTGATGGACCACAACCGGGCCGGCCTGGTCACCTGGCTCGTCCGCGACCGCGCCACCGGCGCCACCTGGGAGGAGCCGGCCGCCGACCACCTCGCCCCCCACCAGGTCCGCCAGCTCGGTGCCACGATCTCCCTCCTCCCGGGCGCCGCCCGGGCCGTGCGCGCCACACACGCCTCCGAGGGCCGGGATGTCGAGGTCGGGGCCGACGTGGTCCTCTCGGTGGACGGCGGTCGAGCCCGCCGGGTCGTCGACCCGACCGTCGATCTCTCGAGGACCGGCTGGACCCCCGGCCACCCGGCCTGGGCCACCTCGTCCTAAGCGTGGGTCAGGGGATTCGGACGGGGCGGGCGCGGGCGCGGGCCCGCGTGACGATGTCGTCGGCCAGGCGGCGACCACCGCCCGAAGCTGCGGCACGCACCAGCCCGTCCTCGTCGGCGGCACCGACGAGGCGGTCGTCGCCCGGCTCCTCCGTGCGGCGGAGGTAGCGGCCCTGCGGCCCGACGGCGGCGAGGTACGGCACGGACCGGTCGGCCGACGCGGCCAGGAACCAGAAGCCCTGGTCGCCCTCGCGGGCCGGGGGCAGCCCGTCCAGGGTGACAGGCGTGCCGTCGGCCAGCTCCGCCACCTCCTCGACGGCGAGGGTGGCTCCAGGATCGGGGCCGGCGAGGACGGCGCCCACGTCCAGGCGGAGCACCCGGCTGCGCACGGCACCGCCACGCGGGGCTGCGAAGGTCCGGCCCTCCGAGACCGAAGCCACCCGGCCGAGCACCACGACCGCCGAGGCGTCGACCAGCTCGTCGAGGCTGCGGAAGGTCGGTCCCTCCGACCGCAGCGCCACCGGAGTCGGCCGCTCCGGTTCGGGGCGGCGGGCGCCGGCCACGCCGAGGCCGACAGCCACGGCGACCAGGGCCACGGCGATGGGCACCCAACGGGATGACAGCCGCCCCACGTCGGGGACGGTAGTGCCGTGCCGCCCGTAGGCCTACGACCGGACGGAGTGGTCCAGGAGCCGGAGCCGGCGCTCCGGCGCAACGACCTGCGGCCACGAGCGGACCCAGCTGCTGAGTGCCGTGCCGTTGGCCAGCAGCCCGGCCGTGAGCGTCTCCGGTGGCAGCGGCCGGCTCAGGTAGAACCCCTGGACGACGTCGCAGCCGAGGGCCGTGAGCGCAGCGAGGCTGGGGGCGTCCTCAACCCCCTCGGCCACCACACGGAGCCGCAGGTTGCGGGCCAGGTCGACGATCGACCGGACGATGGTGGCGTCGTCCTCCTCGACGGTCATGCTCAGCACGAACGACTTGTCGATCTTGACCTCGTGCACCGGCAGCCGCTTCAGGTACGACAGCGACGAGTAGCCGGTGCCGAAGTCGTCGATCGACAGGCTGATGCCCATCCCGGCCAGGCGGTGCATGGTCTCGAGCGTCCGGACGGGGTCCGCCATCATCATCGACTCGGTGATCTCGAGGGTGAGGCGGTGCGGCGGCACCGATGTCCGCTCCAGCAGCGTGCTGATCTGGCCAGGCAGGTCCGTGTCGATGAGGCTGCGGGCGGACAGGTTCACGGCGACAGCGAGCTCGAACCCCAGCTCGGACCAGGCCCGGCACTGGTGCAGCGCCCGGTCCAGGACGAGCTCGGTGAGCGGGCGGATGAGCCCGGTGTGCTCGGCCAGCGGGATGAACTCGTCCGGCGGGAGTGACCCGTAGCGGGGGTGGATCCACCGGACAAGCGCTTCGACGCCGACGATGTGCCCCGCGGCCAGGTCGGCCTTCGGCTGGTAGCTGACGCTCAGCTCCCCGTTCTCGATGGCGGCTCGCAGCTCGGCGGCCAAGGAGAGGCGGAGCGCATTGGACTGGTCCCGCTCGGCGGCGTAGACGGCGTAGCCGAGGTGGTCGGCCTTCGCCTCGTACATGGCGACATCGGCCCGCTGCAGCAGGGTGGCGCTCCCGTCGGCGTGGGCGGGGTACATGGCCACGCCGATGCTCGCTCCGATCTCGATGGTCAGGTCACCGAGGACGAACGGCCGCTCGAGGGCGGCCAGGATGAGGCGGGCGATGGTCTCGGCGTCGGCCACGTCGCTGACCGGGTGCAGGAAGATGGCGAACTCGTCGCCGCCGAGTCGGGCCACCCGGCCATGCCCGGCGAGGATGTCGCACAGCCGTGCGCTGATCTCGATGAGCAGGCGGCCACCGGTGTGGTGGCCCAGCGTGTCGTTGATCTCCTTGAAGCGGTCGAGGTCCATCAGCATCACCGCTGCGCAGCGGGGCTGCGCCGCCAGGGTGGCGGACACCTCTTTGTGGAACAGGGTCCGGTTGGCGAGGCCGGTCAACGAGTCGTGCAGCGACTGGTGCTCCTTGCTGGCTGCTTCGCGCCGGAGCCGGTCGATGAGGTGGCCGTTCTCCAGCGCCGCGCTCGTGTGGGCGGCGACGGTCTCGAAGAGCTTGAGGTCCTCGGCGTCGAAGGTGCTGACGTGCCCCAGCCGGTCGGCGACGAGGAAGGTGCCGACCACGTCCGCCTCCCGTCGCAGCGGGATCACCAGGGCGTCCTTGCGGTCCGACGCCTCGAGCCGCTTGAGGAGGTCCTCGTCCCTGGAGGCCCGAGGAGCCAGCACGGCGGCCTGCCGCTCGACGGCGAGCAGCTCGAGGCTGGTCGCAGGGTCGAGGTCGGCGCGCCGCGACACCAGGCCACCGTCCGGGCCCAGCCAGCTGATCGTGGCGCCCTCCCCGTCGTCGTCGCCCAGGAGGAGGATCTCGGCCCGCTCGGCCCTGAGCAGGTCAGCCGCCTGGCGCAGCACGATGGCCAGCGCCTCGTCGGTCTGGGAGGAGCTGCCCACCGACCGGGTGAATCCGTAGAGGAGCTCCAGGCCTGCATAGCGCTGGCGGAGGGCGGCGTGCGCCCTGAACCCGGAGTAGGCGAAGGCCAGCAGCCCGAAGAGGAACCAGGCCACGACCGGCTCGTACAGGATGGCGGCGGCCGCCACCAGGGCGAGCGGCGTGTTGGCCAGGCTGGAGACGGCCAGCGCCCCGAGGGCGGGAGCGAACATGTCCCGCTGGACCCGCCGCTCGTGGATCGACACGGCGGCGATCACTGCGCAGCCGCACAGCAGGCTGGCCACCAGGGTGCTGGCGGAGGCGGCGCCCACGCCGACCAGGCTGAAGACGTGGTGCCGGCCGACGAGGGTCAGGAAGATCGCTGCGGCCAGGGTCGTCTCGAGGGCGAAGTTGCTCAGGTTGAAGGCCAGCTTCACGCTCAGCTGCCGCCGGTGGAGGACGAGGGCGATCACAGCGCCCAGCAGGCGGGCCACCAGCAGGTCAGCCGAGGGGTACAGCAACAGCCCGAGCACGAGGGGCAGCTCGGACATGGAGATCGAGTGGACCTCCCGCCGGAACTCGAGGTGCACCACCAGGCACTCGGCGATGGCGAAGCCGATGACCAGGGCCAGGAGGGGATAGCGCGGATGGTCGAGGGAGACGGCGGGCTGCGACCGGAGGTGGAGCTGGAGGAGTGCAGCGAGCGCGACGAGCCCCCCGCACAGTGCCAGCACGCGAGTTGTGCGGGACGAGATCGTCCGGCCGGTGGAGCGCACCTCTCACCTCCCGCCCCCTTGGATCGACCGGAGCCGAACGAACTGAAGCATTCGCCCAAACCTCACGCAGTGTGGTGGCGCTCCTGCCGCTGTGAGTGGCGGAACGTCGTGCTCACTCGCTCGGCTCGCCCGGGACCCGCCTGTCGGCTCCGGGACGGTCGCCCCAGAAGGCCGAGGTCCAGGACCCGCCCGTCCACGACCCGCCCGTCCACGACCCACCCGTCCACGACCCACCCGTCCACGACCCACCCGTCCACGCGGCCCGGTCGGCCGCCGGGCCGGGGTCGCCGCTCACCGCAGGCGTCTGCCAGCGGCTCGGCCCCGGGTCGGCGCTCAGCGCCGCCGCCAGCTGCAGCCGCCCGGCGCCCGCCTCGTCCGGCCCTGCGCTCAGCAGCGGTGAGGCCGTGCCGGTCAGGACAGCCTTCACCTGATCCGGGGTGTAGGTGGGATGGGCGGCGAGGAGCAGGGCGGCTGCGCCCGAGGTGACCGCGGCGGCCTGCGAGGTGCCGCTGCCCTTGATGTAGCTGGCGCCGACCAGCGCCTTCGGGTTCTCGGCCTCGACGGTCGAGCCGAAGGACCGGGTGGACACGAGGGTCCTCCCCGGGGCCACGAGATCGGGCTTGCGCAGCCCGGCGGCGGTCGGGCCTCGCGATGACCATGCCGGCACCCGGTCGTTGCTGAGGTTGGCGTCGCCGTTGTCGTCGTAGGCGCCGACCGTGATCACCAGCGGGTCGTCGCCGGGCTTGGTCACCGTCGAGGGCCCGGGGCCGCTGTTGCCGGCGGCCACGACGACCACGATCCCCTCGTGCCAGAGGCGCTCGACGGCGACGTTCAGCGGGTCGAGGGCCGGGCTCTGGGTCGAGGCCGTGCCCCACGCCAGGTTGAG
>JBKJUI010000134.1:0-7132 GCA_046590775.1 Acidimicrobiales bacterium | reverse complement strand
GCGGTGGGCAAGGTCCCCGGGGTCGAGGCCAGCGACCAGGAGATCGTGCAGGGAGGGGTCAGCTCCACCGCCGACACTCTTGCCGCCCTCCAGGCCGAGGATCCCGAGGCTGAGCTGGTGCTCGTCGTGGGCGCCGACGTCGCCGCCTCGCTGCACACCTGGGAGCGGGTGGGCGAGGTGCGCCGCCGCTGCCGGCTGGCCATCGTGAACCGGCCGGGGGCGCCGATGCCAGCGGTGCCGGCGGGGTGGCGGGCCGATGTCCTCGAGATCCCGGCGCTCGAGGTCTCGTCCACCGACCTGCGGGCCCGGGTGGCCGACGGTCGGCCCCTCGACTTCCTGGTGCCGGAGGCGGCGGTGCGCGAGGTACGGCGACGAGGGCTGTACGCTTCGCAGCAGATGGACGAGCGGATGCCCGGCGGTCGCAAGGCGTGAGCCTCGGCGTCTCTGCGGGCTCGTCGTCCAGGGTCGCCTGCCCGTGATCCGCTCTGCTCCCCTCGGATCGGCTGCGCGGCAACCGACCAGAGGCGGGAGTGGCCCGCCTCCGTCGGCACCGAACGACTTCGCCCCACCCGCGCCGGCCTGGTTGGCTGGCTTCGACCCCTTGGAGGACCTGTCTTGCCCCTGACCTCGCCCGACCCCTTCGAGCTGTGCCGGACCGCCGCGCTGGCGGCGGCCGACAAGAAGGCCGACCGTCCGGTCATCCTGGACGTCGGCCGACTGCTCGGCATCGTCGACGCGTTCGTGATCTGCTCGGCCGGGAACGACCGCCAGGTGCGCACCATCGCCGAGGAGGTCGAGCGAAGGCTCAAGGAGGACGGCGGCCCGTCGCCGCTGCGGATCGAGGGCAAGCACGAGGCCAACTGGATCCTGCTGGACTACGGCGACTTCCTGGTCCACGTCTTCCTCGACGAGTGGCGCGCCTACTACGACCTCGAGCGCCTCTGGAAGGACGCCCCCCGCGTCGAGTGGGACGTCGAGCTCGCCGTCGGCGAGTAGCGCAGGCGACGGACCCTCCGAGCATCCAGCACCCACCTCCCCGCCGGTCCAGCGCGATGCAACCTTGATCGGCCTGCCCTGGTGCCGGAGCGGAGAGGTTGTTGATCCTCCACCGGCTGGGCTGCAGTGCCCTCCCGGGCCCGCTTGCGGGCCACTGCGGCGGCTGCCGCGGTCAGGCGACCGGCGTCGAAGCCAGGCGGCGCCTGGCCGTCGTCGAGGACGGCGACGGCCAGAGCCTGCTGCTCGGTGCCGAGGCGGTGACGGGCGCCGGCTGCGTCGGCTTCCGGCTTGACGAGCGGCGGGAGCGGGGGCCGGATCGGCTGCGCCCCGGGGCAGCGACGGCCACCACCGGCGCCAGCCGCCGGGCAGGCGAGTCTGGCGGCCTTGGCGATGGCGTCGAGCTCGGCGTAAAGCTCGTCGACCGGTGGGTGATGGTGGTCTCGTTCGAGCATGGCGCCGGGCGGCGGGCGGCGCTGCGCCAGCTGGGCGAGGAGGTCGAGGACGACCCCCGGGACCGGGTGGGCGTGGGTGTCGTGGTACAAGCCACCGCACTCGACGCCGCCGGCCACGTGGACGTACGCCACCCGCTCCAGGGGGATGCGGTCGAGGAGGGCGGCGGCGTCACCACCGTCGTTGCGGGCGTTGGCGTAGAGGTTGGCCACGTCGAGGAGCAGCAGGGCCCCGGTGCGCTCCAGCAGCTCGGTCAAGAAGGCCCCCTCGTCGAGCTCGGCCCCGGGCCAGGCCACCAGGCTGGCAATGGGCTCGAGGGCCAGGGGCACCGGGAGCTCGGCCATCGCTTCGCGCACGTTCTCGACGAGCACCCCGAGTGCCTCCCGGGTGCGGGGGACGGGGAGCAGGTGACCGACCTCCCGCCCGCCGGCCCGGACGAAGGCCACGTGCTCGCTGACGAGCGGCGCCTTCACCCGCTCGGCCAGCGAGGCCAGGGCGGCGAGGCGCTCGCCGTCAGGTCGTTCGGCGCCGCCGAGTGACAGGCGCAGCCCGTGCGGCACCACGGCCACGCCCCGCCGCCGCGCCTCCTGGAGCGGGAGCGGCACCTCCCGGTGCCGGGGCAGCGACTCGGCCACGACCTCCACGAACCCGAGGTCGGAGCGGCGCAGGATGGGTGCGGCCAGCTCGTCCCGGTAGCCGATGCCGAGCCCGAGGTCGACCATCAGCAGCCGCAGCCCCCGCAGCCCCCGCAGCCCCCGCAGCCGCCGCCGCAGCCGCCGCCGGCACTGGACGGGCGGGGCGGCGTGGCGCCGAGCGCCAGGGCGAGCGGTCGGTCGACCTCCCAGATGGCGCCGAGTCCCACCAGGGCCAGGGACATGGTGTCCCGCAGCCCCGTCGTCCAGCTGTTCGTCACCTCCTTCGCCCTCGAGCGGAGTCGGCTCACGACCCGCCGGCGCCTGGTGCCGAAGGGCTGGCGCTCCAGGCCGGCCCCCGCCATCGCCGCCACGGTGGCCACCAGGGGCACGACGAACAGGAGGCAGAGGGGGGAGACGCCTTGGGTGACGGCGACGAGCAGGCCGGTGAGGCCTGCGCCGAGAAGGGGTACGAACCAACGCCACTGCTGGGGGAACCGGGTCATCTGGTCGACGCTCCAGACCACCCCCAGGCGGGCGAGCCGATCCCGGAGCGCTGCCATCGCTGGTGCGAGGCTGGCGGCCTCGACCACCGCCTGCGGCGTGCGGGGGTCGGCTCTGCCGGCGGCCTCGTAGACCGCCCGGGCCACGGGGTGGGCGCCGGGCGGAGGCTCTCGAAGGAGCAGCACGGCGTTGCTGACCCCGAGCTCGGCCAGCTTCGCCTCGGTGAGGTCGGTGGTCTGGAGATGGTTCGAGTCGGCCACGTAGCGGAGCAGGCTGTCGCTCAGCTCGACCGCTTCGAGGCGGTCCAGGTCCAGCAGGCCGATCACCGCCGCCAGTTCCTCGCCGCCGTTGATCAGGGCCACCTCGTACTCGTCGAGCTGGTCGAAGATCGCCTCGTCGAACGGCAGCCGGACCCAGCGCGGGAGCCACACGATGGCGCACAGCCACAGCAGGGCCAGGGCGTACAAGGCCGCGAACAGGTACACGGAAAGGTTCTGCATCTCGTCCCAACCTCTCGAAGGTGGCTTCGGCTGCGGCGCTGATCTGCGGAGGAGGCGCCGCCCGTTCGGGTCTTGTCCCTGGTGGCAACGGTACGGGTCGAAAGCGGATTGTCAACGTGCTGCGAGGCAGGAGAGGCGCGACTCGCATCCACTCGACACATGCTCGGCTCGACCCGACTGGAACCGTCTCGAACCGTGCCGACGAAACGTTCCTGGCCAGCCCCTCCCGGAGGCGGCTGGGTGGACCGCACGACCAGCTTCGCCGCCGGCCCGGTCGAGGCCGCCCCTGGTCTGGTCCTCCGACGGTCGGGCTTCTGGCCTCGCTCGCCGTCGTGGTGCTCGGCCTCCAACGGCGCGGAAGCGGTCGCGGCCGGCGGACCGGCCCGGGCCGGTGACCGCGAGCGGCCTCCAGCGCCTCGTAACCCTCGCCGTGGTCGGGGGCCTGCCAGGCCCCCCCGGAAGGCTTCCCGCCGCCGGTCCCCGCCTGGTGACGCGCCGTTGCTCAGGGGGGCCGGGCCACGAGCCCGAGCGGGCCCGCCGTGACGGGTACGGCGGGTCGCGGCCGCTTCCTGCGGCTAGTGCCCGTCCCGGGTGGCCAGGTCGCCGAACTGCTCGTAGAAGGCCAGCTTCACGGCCAGGCAGCGTTCGACGGCGTCGATGCAGGCGGCCACCCGGCCCGGCTCGCTCGGGTCGAGGCGCAGCGCCACCTCGGCGAGGAGGCGCTTGGCGTGGCCGCTGTCGTGGAGGAGGTGCGGGCCGTAGAAGACGCTGCCCTGCGGACCCAGCTCGTCCTCGATCCGGGGTTGGAGGGCGAGGTACTCGGCGGTGACGAGGAGCTCGCCATAGCAGGCGGCGGTGGCCAGCAGCGCCAGCTCACGGCAGGGGGCGGCGGCCGCCGCGACCACCAGCTCGAACGAGCCGAGGATGGCTGCGGTAGTGGCGGCGGTGGGCCGCGCCTGCAGCAGCCCGTCCCGGTCGATGCCGAGCGCCACCATGTCCTGCACGAGCAGCTCTCGGTGCGAGGGCGAGTTCCCGGCGGGATCGGGGTACTCCTCGCGCAGGATCTGCCGGCAGACCAGGCGCGCCGTGGGGCTCTCGAGAGCGTCGATGAGCATGTCGTAGAAGGGCGTGAAGGCAAGCGAGACGAGGCGGCGCTGGACGAGCACCTCACCCAGGCCGGCAGCGGTCAGGCGGCGGGCGTCGGCCAGCACCGGACACGACGCCAGTGTCGAGCTGGCCTCATCGAAGCGCGAGACCACCGCAGCGGGGGTCATCGGCGCGGCCGGGTCGGCGGCGGCGGCGGGGACCACGCGCTAGAGGTTGGCATTGAGCCACTGCTCCCAGCTGGCCAGCGACACCGGGCCGCTGCTGCCGTGACGAATCCTGTTGAGCTCGTCGTCGACGACGCGGTCGAGGAACGAGCCGGCGGTGCCGATCTCGAGCTGGGGGCCGTTGATGGCCAGCCGGCCGTGGAGGAACAGCCCGGCCAGGATGTGGTCGTCGGCCTGGTAGACGGCCAGCGCCGGGATCTCGGGGTAGACGAACACCTGGAGGCTGTCGGGGAAGTCGAGCTCCTCGGCCAGCCGGGCCCAGCCCCGGAACGACTCGCGGATCTCACCGGCCACGCTGTACAGGGGCTCGGTGCCGGGGCGGTAGGCCAGGGTCGACGCCCGGGTGACAGCGGCCGTGCAGTACGGGTGGAGCATGGTGACCTCGACCTGGCACCGGCCCGATTCGAGCGCCACTCTCAGGGGCGGCTCGAGCTGGCCCAGGTTCGGGAACCAGGTGTTCAGCAGGCGGATCCGAGATGCCCGCTGGATTCGCTCCGCGAAGTCGGCGATCGGAAATGACTGGTGCACGCGGGCCAGGCCGAGGTACGGGTCGTCGTCGTGGGTCAGCGTCCGCTTCAGGCGCCTGGTGGTGCGGGCGTCGGCGATGTCTTTGTACAGGGCCGCGAACGTCCCGGTCGGTACGTCGCACAAGACCTCGAGGTCGGAGAGCCGCTTGTTCACCGAGAGGTCCGTGGCCCCCCGGATGCGCTCCAGGTCGGGGGGAGCGCACTGGCTGAACCAGTTGGAGAGCGTGTTCGGGCTCACGCCCAGCGTCCTGGCGATCTGCTTGCGGGAGACCAGCCGACCGCCCGCGGCCCGCTCGACGGCGTCGACAAAGGCACGGGTCGACGACAGGAGCGCGTCTCGCTCGGTCGCCGCCATGGCGTGGACCGTAGACTCTGAGGACGTGGTCTCAGCGCTCGACGTGCAGGTTGGCCACCAGCTGGGCGGTGGCCGGGTGGAGGGCCGTGACCTGGCGGGGGGGGCCCCAGACCGTCACCGTCCCCCCGTGGCGGGTGCGTTGGCACGGTGCCGTTGGGTCGCCGGTCCACACGAGTCCTGATTGCCCGATCACGGGTCTCGTTGTGTCGTACTTCCGCAATGCAGCACAGCCGCTCAGTCTCTTTGCGAGAACAGGCCTGGCCGGATGGACCTTGAGAGGTCGTCTCCCTGCCCGAGGACGCTCCGTGCGGATCGCCCCTCCTGGGCATGGAGGCGGTGCCCGGTGGTGGAGCTACAGGGAATCGAACCCTGGACCTCTTCCATGCCATGGAAGCGCTCTACCAACTGAGCTATAGCCCCGTGTTGCGGACTGGGCACGTTACCACCGGCCTCGAGCAGGGCAGCAAGCCCTTCGGGGACGACGTCGATGGTGACAGGGCACGAACCGGTCGGGCGCCGCGGCAGACTGCGCCCATGCCGGACCCCGCCGCTCCCTCGGTCGCCGCCATCGCCGGGCGCTACGTCGACGAGATGTGCGCGCTCTCGCCCATCGAGGCCACCTACCTGGGGGTGACCGGGCACGACCACGAGCTCGACGACCTGTCACCGACTGGCCTGGCCGCCCTCGAGGCGCTGGTGCGCCGCACGCTCGCCGACCTCGCCGCCATCGAGCCGGCCGACGACCGGGAGCGGGTGGCTCGGGCGGTGATGCAGGAGCGGCTCGGGCTCGAGCTCGAGCGCCACGAGGCCGGGCTGCCCTACGGAGACCTCAACGTCATGGCCAGTGCCCCCCAGGCCGTCCGAATGATCTTCGACCTCATGCCCACTGCGACCGAGGAGGAGCGGGGCCACGTGCGGGCCCGGATGGAGGCGATGCCGGCGGCGTTGGACGGGCTGGCCGAGACCTACCGGGAGGGCGTGCGGCGCGGGGTCGTCCCGGCCCGGCGCCAGGTGCTCGAGGTGGCGGCCCAGTGCCGACGGTGGGCCGGCCAACACGACGGCGGTGGGTTCTTCTCCGGCTACGCGGCCAACGTGGCCGGAGGTGACGACCTCGTCGGGCCGGCGGCTGCGGCCGAGGTGGCCTACGACCGGCTGGCCCGCTACCTCGACGACGAGCTGGCGCCGCAGGCGCGCCACGAGGACCCGGTCGGCCCCGACCGCTACCCCCTTGAGACGAGGGTGTACACCGGCGCCGTCCTCGACCTCGAGGAGACCTACGCCTGGGGCTGGGACGAGCTGGCCCGCATCGAGGACGAGAAGGAGGCGATCGCCAGGCAGCTGGTCGGCAGCGACTCGGTGGCCGAGGCGGCGGCCGCCCTCGACGCCGACCCCGGCCGCAGCCTGACGGGGCCCGATGCGCTCCGCAGCTGGATGCAGCGGCTCTCCGACGAGGCCGTGGCCGGCCTCCACGGCACCCACTTCGACATCCCCGAGCCCATCCAGGCGCTGCGCTGCGCCATCGCCCCCCCGGGCGGGAACGCGGGCGCCTACTACACCGGCCCCTCCGAGGACCTGACCCGCCCCGGCACCATGTGGTGGGCGCTGGCGCCCGAGCAGGAGGACTTCTCGACCTGGCGGGAGGTGACGACCGTGTACCACGAGGGCGTGCCCGGCCATCACCTCCAGGTGGCCCAGGACGTGATCAACGCCGCCAGCCTCACCCGCTTCCAGCGGCTGGCGTGCTTCGTCAGCGGTCACGGCGAGGGCTGGGCCCTCTACGCCGAGACCGCTGACGAAGCACGCCAGCCGCTGGAAGCGGGTGAGGCTGGCGGCGTTG
>JBKJUI010000007.1:0-6474 GCA_046590775.1 Acidimicrobiales bacterium | reverse complement strand
GCGCCGGGCCCCACCGCAGCAATCCCTCCGCCCGCCCCGGTCACGTCGCCGACCACGTCCCGGACGGATCCACCCGTTCCCGCCCCGACGTCCACCGCCGCCCGCGCCGGCACCGTCGTGGAGGTGGCGTACCGCCTGGAGCGGCGGACGGCGGACCCCGCCACCGCCGGCTTCGAAGCGATGGCCGAGGCCACGCTCGCGGCTCCCACCGGGTGGGCTCGGGCCGGCTTCAGGCTGGTGCGCCGTCCCACCGCCACGTTCGTCGTGGTGCTGGCCGAGGGTCCCGAGGTCGACCGTCTGTGCCTGCCCTATGAGACCTACGGGCTCTACTCGTGCCAGAACGGGCCGGTGGTGGCGCTCAACGCCGACCGCTGGCGCACCGGCACGCCGAAGTGGACGGGGACGCTGGACGACTACCACCGCTACCTGGTGGGCCACGAGGTCGGCCACCTCCTGGGCCTTCACCACCCGAGCACCCAGTGCCCGGCACCCGGGCGGCCGGCGCCGCTGATGGCGCAGCAGTCGACGGAGCTGGACGGCTGCCTCCCCAACCCCTGGCCGCTCGAAGCCGAGGTGCTGGACGGGCGTCGCCGCCCCGCTGACCTGGCCCCGCCCTACCGTCCCTAGCCGGGTCTCCGATAGCGTCGCCCCCGATGTGCGTGAACTGCATGAGCACCGGTGAGCAGGTCGCCGCTGAGGCCGCCCTGGTGTTCGCCCTCGTCCGTGAGCCGGCCCACCGTGCGCTCGCCGCCGCCGGTTTCCTCGCCCCGCCCGATCCCGTCGGGCGCGACGCCAGGACGGTCGGCTTCCTCCGGGCCCTCGATCTCGACCCCGTCGAGATCCTGGGCGCCGGCGTGGTCGAGCAGGCCGACACCTGGGTGCCGCCGGCTCGTCGTCAGGTCGGCGTTCGGCGCTGGCGGCGGCCCATCGGCTCCCAGAGCCTGATCGCCGCCCAGTAGAGCCCGGCCAGGAGGGCCAGGGTCACCGGCAGCACGATGATCGGCGGCACATGGGGCAGGGTGCGGGCCTGAAGCCAGTAGGGACCGGTCCAGGAGAGGTCGAACGGGTAGCCCCTCCGCTTGACGCCGTCGATGACCGGGGTGGCCAGCAGGTGGGCCCAGGTGCTCCAGGCGATCATCCGGGTGAGGCCGTAGAAGAACGTCGCCCGGTACAGCGCCACCAGCCCCCGCTCGGGCAGGAAGCGGCCCAGCCACGACCAGACGTGGGGATCGGCGGGAACGATCTGGGTCCGCCAGTGCTCGCGGGTCAGGACCCGCCAGGAGCAGAGCACGACCCCCAGCCAGAAGAGGTCCATGACCAGGCCCAGGCTGCTGTAGTAAGCGGCCGCGTCGAGGTACTTCCCGCCGTCGATGGTCGCGGCGTAGGCCCACGTCTCGAGGGTCCAGCTCATCGTGCTGAGCGGGAAGAGCAGCATTGTGCCGACGCTGTCGTTCACGTCCGTGAGCGCGTGGGCGGCGAACCCCAGCACGAAGCCGACGGTCAGCGCCCGGTTCCGGCGCCACAGCCACAGGGCCGCTCCGATGAGGACCCCCAGGAAGAGGGTGTGGGTGAAGCCCATGCCGGGCCAGCCCCGGTGCCACTGCTGCGGCACGCTGGCCCCGTAGTGCTTCCCGTTGACGGTTATCCCGTACACCCAGAACTTCGAGAGGAAGTCGGGCATGAAGTCACCGAGCCAGATGCCCCAGAAGCTGACCTTGCCGCGCATCTTCTTCGGAAGGTGGGCCGCGACGGCGTAGACCTCGAACTGGTGGGCGGCCCAGCTCATCGGCGCGGCCGCCGGGGGTGGGCGACGACCGGCCCGAACGTGACGACGGCGACCAGCCACGCGGGGCCGATCAGCCAGTTGAGCAGCCCCTTCTCGACGATCGAGGCGGCGATGTAGGTGACGGCGGCCACCCCGTACCACACCGCCTCCTCGCGCCCGGAGAGCTGCCGGCGTCGCAGGTGCGCCCAGCGCTCCTCCAACGGGTCAGACCTGGCTGATGATGGCGGCCCGCTGGGCGCGGTACTCGCTGTCCGTCAGGAGCCCGTCGCCGCGGAGGTCGTCGAGCTCGCGCAGACGGTCGCGGGTCGGGCGGGCGTCGGTCGAGGTCGCAGTAGTCGGCGGGTAGCTGGAGCCGGTGGCGGGCCCCGACCCGCCGGAGCGGTCGACGGTCACCACTGCGGCACCCGGGTCATCGAGGGCGAGGTTCACCCAGTCGGCAAAGGTGCGGGTCCACCCGGCGTCCCCCACGCTGAACATCGTCCGCCGGCCGTCCGAGCCCAGGACGACCAGCACGGGACGGCCCTCGTAGGTGGCGACGTCGACGGTGGCGACCCGGTCGAGGAAGGCGCTGGCCTGGTCGCTTCCGTCGGCCGCCACGAAGCGCAGCTCGGCCGCGGTGAGGAGCAGCAGGCCGGGCCGGTCGGCGAAGGCCGCGGTCAGGGCGATGACGTCGAGGTCGAGGTCCGCAGCGGTGGCGAGAGCCGGCCCGAGCCCGGTCACCGAGGATGGGTCCAGGTGGCGGTGCACCAGCGCCCCGATGCGCTCACGCCCAGCCATCAGCGGACCACCAGGCCCTCGATCCCGGGAGGAGCCTCGGGGTACTGCGGGTCGAGCTGGGAGAGGACACCGTGCAGCGTGGAGGTCACCGCCCAGTCGCGGTACCACTTGGAGTTAGCCGGGATCACGTGCCATGGGGCGTCCTCGGTGGAGGTGGCGGCGATGGCGTCGGAGAAGGCGGCCTGGTAGTCGTCCCACCGCTCGCGCTCGGGGAGGTCGCTGGTGGAGAACTTCCAGCGCTCGTCCGGCGAGTCGATCCGGTCCTGGAGGCGCTTGCGCTGCTCCTCCTTGGAGATGTGGAGGAAGAACTTGACGATCTTGGTCCCCTCGGCCGTCAGGTGGGCCTCGAAGCTGCGGATCTGGCCGTAGCGGCGGGTCCAGGTGGCCTCGTCGATGAGGCCATGGACCCGCGTGACCAGCACGTCCTCGTAGTGCGAGCGGTTGAAGACGCCGATCTCACCGCGGTCGGGGCACTCGGCGTGTGCCCGCCACAGGAAGTCGTGGGCCAGCTCGTGCTCGGTTGGCTTCTTGAACGCCGCCACCCGCACGCCGGCCGGGTTGAGGCCGCTGAAGGCGTGGCGGATGGCGCCGTCCTTGCCGCCGGCGTCGATGGCCTGGAAGACGACGAGAACGGCCCATCGGTGGTCGGCCCAGAGGCGGCGCTGCAGCTGCACGAGGTCCTCGTGCAGCTCGGCCGTGGCCGTGCGCGTCGCCTCTTTCCCTCCGGGGGCACCGGGGGTGGCCTCGGCCGTCGCGTCCTTCAGCCGGACGGACTTGTCCGGCTTGGCGAGCCACTGGCTTCCAGGTGCGTCGGCACGGGACATGGCCGCATCGTACGGTTCCCCCTGCTCACACGTAGTACCGGAACACCACCTCGGCCACGCACGACGGCTTGGGGGCGCCGACCACGCTGACGACGGTGTTGAGGGTTACCTGGGCGCCGCCGGCGATGTCGTCGACCGAGAGGAGCGTGGCGGTGCAGGTGACCTCGGAGCCGACCGGGACGGGGCTCGGGAAGCGCAGCTTGTTGAGGCCGTAGTTGACGCCCATCGAGACGCCGTCCACACAGAAGATGCTGGGCAGGAGCGCAGGGAGCAGGGAGAGCGTGAGGTAGCCGTGGGCGATCGGCCCGCCGAACGGACCGGCCTTGGCCCTCTCGACGTCGACGTGGATCCACTGGTGGTCGCCGGTGGCGTCGGCGAACAGATTCACCGCCTCCTGGGTGACGAGGAACGACGCCGAGGTGCCGAGCTCGCTCCCCACCAGCTCCTTCATCCCTTCGATGCCCTGCACGGTCGTCGTCATGGACGGCCGTTCTAGCCCACGCCTACTGGACGGCGCGCGGGGTGAGCTCTCGTTCGATCAGGACGATGTTCTTGTCACGGGCCAGGAGGGCGGTGTTCGCCGTGCCGGCCACGGCGATGACCGTGACGGCGACGAGGACCGGGTTCCGCACGGCCGTCGCCAGGCGTCGGCCAACGGGCGGCATGGCTGGCCGAGGCGCGGCGGGCTCGTCCGACCGTCGTTCCTGGATGCGCCGGCTCAGCCGCTCGATGGCCGGCACAAGTGCGCAGGTCACGAGCAGGGACGAGAGGATCGCCACCTTGATGCCGAACTCGGTGGGCTGGACGTAGATGAGCCCGGCCGCCACCACTGCAGTTGCCGCCGCGTAGATGATCCTGCCCTGCGGCGACCTCGGCGCCGTCTGAGGGTCCGTGATCATGAAGAAGACGAAGATGAGCAGCTCGGGGGAGAGGGCGATGGTCAGCCAGTAGAAGCTCCCGCCCACGGGACCGTCGTGCCAGGTGGCGTAGTAGCTGCGCCCCGAGACGGCGAAGATGCCGATGAGCACGAAGAAGGTAGCCAAGAAGGCGGCGGCCGTCGGGATCATCCTCACCTGCCGCAGCACCCAGAACGCGCCGGCGAAGATGACGGCCATCGCGATCAGCACGGGCGCACCGAGGGGAGCCCACCACAGGTGCTCGGAGAAGACGTGGCTCGGGCCGATCAGCAGCAGGGCCCAGGCCAGTCCGATGTTGGAGGGGTTGAAGATGTGCCTCCCGTTCCGCCGGATGATGTACTTCGGCAGGAGGGACAGCACCACCACGAGCACGAAGAGGTGGATCCCTCGGAAGCTCCAGTAGTCCCCGTGCTGGGTGCCGCCGACCCGGAAGATGAAGGCCACGCTGACGCCGGTCTGGATGGCGCTGGCCGGCCACACCAGCACGTGCTCCCGCCGGTAGGTCACCGCCGACTCGATGGCGGCGCTCAGCAGGATGCACACGAGGATCTGGGGTATCGAGACCTGGAAGCTGAGGATGGTCAGTCCGAGGAAGGTGAGCGTGAAGATCGTCGTCGAGAGCTTTAGCCGGGGGTCGCTCAGCTTCGGCAGGATCACGGGGATGGATCGACCCCGAACGTTGATCTCAGGGCGCTTCTGCGGCAGCGCCTCGACGGGGGTGGGCGTGAGGGTCGTCATGTCACGGGCTCCAAGGTGGCGGCGGCGTACGCGCTGTTCGCCGACGGGTCGAAGATGACCAGCGACCGGAAGTCGCTCGGGTCGACCCCCACCGGGGCGGTGTAGTTCAGCGAGCCCGCCGTGACGTCAAGGAGGGCGAGGAGCTGGGAGCGGGCACCCAGGTACTCCTCGGTCGTCCGGGGCGACTCGAGCGTGCTGAGGCGGAGCTGCAGCTGGCTGCTCGGGCTCACGAAGAAGTCCTCGAGCCGCACGGCGTACCGGCCGTCGGCCTGGTCGAAGAGGGTCACCACTCCGGCCCCGGTCCTGTCGATCTTGGAGAAGGTGCCGGTGGCGATGGCCCTCGTGCCGGCGGCCGTCATGGCAGGCAGCGGCGGCTCGACCAGCGGGAGGTCGATGCGCTGGGCCACCACGAGGCGCCAGGGCCCGTCGGAGGTCACCTCGAGACTGGTCGCTCCGCTCCGGTCGTCGAAGCCGGTGGCGCCGTCGGGGCAGGCGGCGTCGAGCAACGGCGTTGCCCGGCCCGGCACCCGCACGACGAGGCGGCCGGACCCACAGGTGCCCGCCATGCGCCACTGGATCGCCCCCCGGTCGATGGTCAACGGTGCCGAGGTGGTGGTCCCGGATCCCTCCAGCGCCACGATCTGCTGCCACCAGGGGGTCGAGCGCAGCGCTGACCGCCCGGCGTCGGTGTTCCCCGAAGAGGGGCCGGCCTCCCGACTCGTGGCCACGGGCACGGCCATGGGGAGCGCCGACCCGAACAGCCGCTCGCGGATGGCGAACAGGTTGCTGCTGACCACTGCGGAGCCGACGAGCGCAATGACGCTCAGCCAGGTGAGGACCTGTCGCAAGGGTCCCCTCCCCGCAACTGGCGCCTCGGCCCGGAAGGGCCCAGCGGCGGCCGTCGCGGTCGTCTGGCTCACTCTCGGCATGGTACCGAGGGCCTGTAACGGTCGCGTAAAGGCTCCGGGCGAAGGCGAGGTGCCTCCACTACTCGGCGCTTACAGGCGGTGTGCTCTTGTCACGACAGCATGCAGGAGCGGCGAACGGCACCGATGGCCCCGACAGGACGAGCATGAGGACGACCCGTGACGAGCGCCGCTCCGCCCTCGGCGTCACCTACCAGCACCCGCTCGCCTTCTGGGCGGGCGTGTCCGCCGCCACCGCCGGGACCCTCATGCAGCTGCCGATGTACTTCGGGGCCAAGGACATGGGCTACCGGCTGCGGGGGATGCCCTTCGACGCCACCATGACCTCGGGCATGGCCCTGATCTTTGCGGGGATCGGGCTCACCGTGTACGGGCTGTTCCCCCGCTTCGCGTCCGTCACGCAGGGGGCCGCCTCCAGAATCAAGGTCAAGGCCCTCGACGACGCCCGGATCACGAAGACCCACATCGGGCTCATCCTCGTGATGGCGGGCGCCATAACCATCGAC
>JBKJUI010000435.1:0-16446 GCA_046590775.1 Acidimicrobiales bacterium | reverse complement strand
GCCAGGAGCAGCGCCACGGCGTCGTCGAGCCGCTCGGACGCCGGCTGCAGCGCCACCTCGAGCCCCCACTGGCGGGCCGTGGCTGCGGCCTTGACGCCGCGGGCCACCACCCGCGCCGAGCGCAGGGCATCCAGGAGCGGATCGGCCAGCCCCCACGCCTGGGCCGCCTCGAACCAGGCGCGGAGTCCGATCCCGGTGGTGGCGATCACCACGTCGGGAGGCTCGGCCAGGACCTGCTCGGTGGCGGCTCGCAGGGCCGCCTCGTCGTCCAGGTACTGGGTGGCCATGGTCGGGCCGTGCAGCACACGGGCACCTCGGCGGGCGAAGAGCTCGATCTGCTCGGCGCTGCGCCGGTCGGCGGTGACGGCCACGGTGAACCCGTGCAGGGGTCGCACGTCGATGCTGGTGGTCACGTTGCCCATCAGACCACCGCCCGGTCTCGCCACGGTTTCCCCGCCGCCTCCGCCGTGTTCCAAGCATGTGACCCCTTCCTTCCAATCGTGTTGCCAGCACGTTGCGGCCCCCTCACCCACCTCCTCACGGCCGGTGCGCCAGCCGTCGCCTGACCGTGACCGCCGGGCAACGGGACAGGAACAGGCCGCTGCTCTTCTGGGTCCATGGCCCTCTCGACGCGCCGCGACTCCGGCCACACCCCCAGCCTGATCGCTGCGCTCCTCCACTTCGACGTGTCGTTCATGGTGTGGGTCCTGCTCGGCGCCCTCGGCGCCACGATCGCCAAGGACCTCGACCTGACCTCGTTCCAGAAGGGGCTGATGGTCGCCGTCCCGCCGCTCGGCGGATCGGTGTTCCGGCTGATCCTCGGGCCGCTGGTCGACCGGCTGGGCGCCCGCCGCACCGGCCTCTTCTCGCTCGGCCTCACCCTGATCCCGCTGGCCTGGGGCTGGCTGGCCGCCGGCAGCTACGTCCAGGTCCTCGGCCTCGGCCTGCTGCTCGGCATCGCCGGCGCCAGCTTCGTGGTGGCCCTGCCGCTGGCCAGCCGGTGGTACCCGCCCGAGAAGCAGGGGCTGGCCATGGGGATCGCCGGCGCCGGCAACTCCGGCACGCTCATCGCGGCGCTGGCCGCCCCTCGCATCGCCAGCCACGTCGGGTGGCACGCCACCTTCGGCCTGGCCGCCATCCCGGTGGCCGTCGTCTGGGTCCTCTTCGCCGTGATGGCCAAGGAGCCGCCGGCGCTGGCCGGCCAGCCCTCCAAGGGCTGGAGGGCGCTGTTGGCCGACGGTGACGCCCGGTGGCTGTGCGGGCTGTACATGGTCACCTTCGGCGGCTTCGTCGGCCTGGCCAGCTACCTGCCCGTCTTCTTCGTCGACCGCTTCGGCCTCTCCCTGGCCGCCGCCGGCGGCTACACCGCCCTGTGCGCCTCGGCCGGGTCCTTCCTCCGGCCGCTCGGCGGGTTCCTGGCCGACCGGCTGGGCGGGACCCGTGTCCTCGGTGTCGTCCTCACCTCGGTCGCCGCCCTCACCTTTGCGCTCGGCCTGCTCCCCGGTCTGGCCGCCACCGTCCTGCTCCTGTGGTCCGCCCTCGGCGCCTATGGCCTGGGCAACGGGGCCGTCTTCCAGCTGGTGGGCCGCCGCTTCCCGACCCGCGTCGGCGCCATGACCGGGCTGGTCGGCGCCGCCGGTGGCCTCGGCGGATTCCTCCTCCCGTTCGGCTTCGGGACGCTCGAGGGCAGCACGGGCACGTTCGCCTTCGGCTTCCTGGTCGTCGCAGCCGTCGCCGCCGGAGGGGCGCTGGTCGTCACCAGGCGCCGCTCGATCGCTGCGCCACGACCGGCGCTGAGCCCTGCGGCGGTGCCGGCATGACCCGGCACCTCGTCGTCGCCGGCCACGGCATGGTCGGCCACCGCCTGGTCGAGGAGCTCGTCGCCATCGGTGGCCTGGAGGGACCTGACGCCTGGGAGGTGACGGTCGTGGGCGAGGAGCCCCGTCCGGCCTACGACCGGGTGGCCCTGTCGTCCGCCTTCGCCGGCGCCGGCGAGGACCAGCTGACCCTGGTCACCGACGGCTTCTTCGACACCCCGGGCCTCCACCTCCTGGTCGACGAGGCGGTGGCTTCGGTCGACCGCCAGGGCCGCACGGCCACCACCACCACCGGTCGCGTGCTCGCCTACGACCACCTGGTGCTGGCCACCGGCTCCCGGCCGTTCGTGCCCCCCCTGCCCGGGCGCGAGCTGCCGGGGGTCTTCACCTACCGGACCCTCGACGACGTCGAGGCCATCACGACCTGGTGTGGCGGCCGGCACACCGGCGTGGTGCTCGGTGGCGGGCTCCTCGGGCTCGAGGCGGCGAACGCCCTGCGCCTCCTCGGCCTGGACGTGCACGTGATCGAGATGGCCCCGCGCCTCATGCCCGTGCAGCTGGACGACGGCGGCGCCGCCGCCCTCCGCACCCGCATCGAGGCGCTCGGCGTGCACGTCCACGTCGGCGCCGCATCGCAGGAGATCGTGGCCAGCCCCGACGGCGACGTCGGCGGCCTGCTGCTGGCCGACGGCACGCTCCTGCCGACCGACGTCGTGGTGATCTCGGCCGGCATCCGCCCCCGCGACGACGTGGCCCGCGGCTGCGGGCTCGATCTCCACGAGCGCGGCGGCATCCTGGTCGACGAGGCCTGCTGCACGAGCGACCCGGCCATCTCCTCGATCGGCGAGTGCGCGGTGGCCGCCGGACGGGTGTGGGGCCTGGTCGCCCCCGGCTACAAGATGGCCGCCGCCGTGGCCGACCGCCTCACCGGCGGCGACGCCACCTTCGAGGGCGCCGACCTGTCCACCAAGCTGAAGCTGCTCGGCATCGACGTGGCCAGCGTCGGCGAGTCGCAGGGCGCAGGCGCCACGCTCGACGACCCCCGCAGCGCCACCTACAAGAAGATCAGGGTCGACGACGAGGGGCACGTGGTCGGGGCCGTCCTCGTGGGCGACGTCTCGGCCTTCGGCGACCTGGTGCAACTGCACCGCTCCGGGGCCGTGGTCGAGGATGTCCTGTCCCTCCTCGCCGGCAGCGCCGCCCCTGCGGCCACCGGCCCGTCGGCCCTGGTGTGCAGCTGCAACGGCGTGACCACGGGTGACCTCGTCAGCGCCATCGAGGCCGACGGCATCTGCGACCTGGCCGCCCTGAAGGCCTGCACGAAGGCGGGTACCGGGTGCGGCGGGTGCGTGCCGACGGTGAAGGGCGTTCTCGAACGGCAGCTGGCCGCCCGGGGCGTGGCCGTGCGGCGGGGGCTGTGCGAGCACTTCCCCGACCGCACCCGGCAGGACCTCTACGACATCTGCCGGGTCGAGGGCACCAGGACCTTCGCCGACCTGCTGGCCAACCACGGCACCGGCCGACGCGGCTGTGAGGTCTGCAAGCCGACCGTTGCCTCGGTGCTGGCCTCCCTGGGCGGGGGCTACGTCCTCGACGGCGAGCAGGCCGCCCTGCAGGACACGAACGACTTCGCCCTGGCCAACCTCCAGCGCAACGGCACCTACTCCGTGGTGCCCCGCATGCCGGCCGGTGAGGTCACGCCGCGCCAGCTGATCGCCTGCGCCGAGGTGGCCGAGGACTACGACCTCTACGTCAAGGTGACCGGCGGCCAACGCCTCGACCTGTTCGGGGCCAAGCTCGACGACCTGCCGGCCATCTGGGCCCGGCTGGGCCAGGCCGGCCTCGAGTCCGGCCACGCCTACGGCAAGGCGCTGCGGACGGTCAAGAGCTGCGTGGGCCAGACCTGGTGCCGCTACGGCGTGCAGGACTCCACGAGCATGGCCAAGCTCCTGGAGCTGCGCTACCGCGGGCTGCGGTCGCCCCACAAGCTGAAGCTGGCCGTGTCGGGCTGCGCCCGTGAGTGCGCCGAGGCCCAGTCCAAGGACGTGGGGATCATCGCCACCGAGGCGGGCTGGAACCTGTACGTCGGGGGCAACGGCGGCTTCCGCCCCCGCCACGCCGAGCTGCTGGCCGAGGGCCTGAGCGACGCCGAGCTCGTCCGCTCGATCGACCGCTTCCTCCAGTACTACGTGCGCACGGCCGACCGGCTCGAGCGCACCGCGGCGTGGATCGAGCGGCTCGAGGGCGGCGTCGAACACGTGCGCCACGTCGTGATCGAGGACTCCCTCGGCCTGGCCGCCGAGCTCGAGGCGCAGATGACCACCCACGTCGAGAGCTACGAGTGCGAGTGGGCGGCCACGCTGCGCCAGCCCGAGCGCGTGGCCCGGTTCCGGACCTACATCAACCAGGAGGCGCGCTCATGACGATCCAAGAGGTGCCCGTCACCATGTGGCAGGACGTGTGCGGGCTCGACCAGCTCACCTTCGAGCGGGGCGCCGCCGCCCTCGTCGAGGGCCGCCCGGTGGCCCTGTTCCGCCTGGACGACGACGAGGTGCTGGCCATCGACGACGTCGACCCCTTCTGGGGCGTCGCCGTGCTGTCCCGCGGGCTCGTCGGATGCCTCGAGGGGCGTGACACGGTGGCCTCGCCGCTGCTCAAGCAGCGCTTCGACCTGCGCACCGGGGGCTGCCTCGACGACGCCTCGGTGACGGTGGCCACCTGGCCGGTGCGGGTCGAGGGCGGCCGGGTCGAGGTGGCCCGAGTCCCGTCCTCCGCGGCTCCGTGAGCGTCGGCCTCGACCCCACGCTCCTCCCGCTGCTGGAGGCGGAGCTGCGCAACGCGAAGCAGCTCACCGCCGTGGAACGCTTCAGCCAGCACGAGCACGACGGCATCGGCCGCTACGCCGACCTGCTGCCCGCGACCCCGCCGGCTCCGGGGCAGCAGTACGCCTTCCTGGTCAACCTCGACGCCTGCACCGGCTGCAAGGCCTGCGTGGCCGGGTGCAACAGCATGAACGGCCTGGACACGGCCAGCGGCGAGGCGTGGCGAGAGGTGGGCAGCCTTGGCTCCCAGCCGGTGACGAGTGCCTGCCACCACTGCGCCGACCCGGCCTGTCTGAAGGGGTGCCCCGCCGAGGCCTACGAGAAGGACGCCCTGACCGGTGCGGTGATCCACCTCGACGACGCCTGCATCGGCTGCAGCTACTGCACGATGACCTGCGCCTACGACGTGCCGTCCTTCTCCGACCGCCTGGGCATCGTGCGCAAGTGCGACCTGTGCCACGGGCGCCTCACGGCCGGCGAGGCGCCGGCCTGCGTCCAGGCCTGCCCGACCGAGGCCATCAAGATCCAGGTGGTGGACGTGGCCACCGCCGGCCAGGCCTGGGGCCTCGAGACGGGCCCTGACCCGGCGCTCACCCGGCCGACCACCACGTACACGACCAGCCGCCCTCCAGCCGAGGGCCCTCCCGCCGACGATGGTCGGTCCGAGCCGGCCCATGCCCACCCCGCGCTGGCCGCCCTGCTGGTCCTCTCGCAGTGGGCGGCGGGCGCGGCGGCGGCCGGCCGACCCGCCCTGGCGCTGGTCCTCGTTGTGGCCGCCTCGGTGGCCAGCCTGGCCCACCTGGGCCGCCCCCTCCTGGCCTGGCGGGCGGTGCTCGGCTGGCGGCACTCGTGGCTCTCTCGCGAGGTCCTCGGCCTCGCCGCCTTCTTCCCCGTGGCCGCCGCCGCCGCCCTTGCCGGCGACCCGCTGCCCCTCCGCGTTGCTGCCGCGGCCACCGGCCTCGGTGTGACCGCCTGCTCGGCCGCCATCTACGGCGTGACCGGTCGCCGCTGGTGGCGGCTGCGCCGGCTGCTGGGGCTGTTCGGCGCCACCACGGTCATCGCTGCCCTGGTCATGGCCGGTGCCCCGGTCGCCGTCGTCGCCGCCGCCCTCGTGGTCAAGCTGGTCCTCGAGGGCTCGGTGATGTGCCGCCACCGGGACGAGCGGGGTGAGCTGGCCCGCACCGCCCGCCTCCTGCTCGGACCGTTGCAGGTGGTGGTCGGGCGCCGCCTCACGCTCGGCGCGTTCGGGCTCGTGTTCCTGGGTCGCGCCCCTGTTCTGGGCGCTGCCCTCCTGCTGGCCGGCGACCTCGTCGAGCGGGGCCTGCTGTTCCGGGCCGCCAGTCCCGACCGAATGCCGTGACGGCGCCCTGGCGGCCGAGCGCCCGGGTGGAGCGGTCGGTCGAGCTGATCCGCACCCCCGGGCCGTTCGGGCTGGGCCAGGTGCCGACCCGGCTGCAGCCCGACGCCACCACCCGCATCGTGTGCGGGTACTGCTCGACCGGCTGCTCGCTCGACGCCCACCTGCGAGACGGCCAGGCCGTCAACCTCACGCCGACCCGCGGGTACTCGGTGAACCAGGGGTCGGCCTGCCCCAAGGGCTGGGACGCCCTGACCCCCGTGGGCGCCCTCGACCGGGCCACCAGCCCCCTTCTGCACGGCGAGCCGGTCAGCTGGGAGCGGGCGCTGTCGAGGTTCGTCGACGGCTTCGGGCGCCTCATCGACGAGCACGGCCCCGACAGCGTGGCCTTTCTCTCCACCGGCCAGATGACGAGCGAGGAGATGGCCCTGCTCGGCGCCGTCGCCAAGTGGGGCATGGGCTTCGTGCACGGGGACGGCAACACCCGCCAGTGCATGGCCACCAGCGTCGCCGCCCACAAGCAGTCCTACGGCTTCGACGCCCCGCCCTACACCTACGCCGACCTCGAAGCCTCTGACGTGGTGGTGCTGGTCGGCTCCAACCTGGCCGTGGCCCACCCGATCCTGTGGGAGCGGCTGCAGCGCAACCCCGACCGCCCGCACGTGGTGGCCATCGACCCGCGTCGCACCGAGACGGCGGCGGGGGCCACCTGGCACCTCCCAATAGCCCCGAAGGGCGACCTGGCCCTCCTGCTCGGCCTGCTCAACGTGATCATCCGCGAGGACCTCGTGGACCGGCGCTTCGTGGCCGAGCACTGCACCGGCTACGAGGAGCTGGAGGCGGTGGCCAGGCAGTGGCGCCCGGTGCGGGCGGCCGAGGTGGCTGGGGTCAGCGCGGCGCAGATCGAGGACCTGGCCCACATCATCGCCGAGGGCCGGGCCGTCAGCTTCTGGTGGACGATGGGCGTGAACCAGGGACACCAGGCCGTGCGCACGGCGCAGGCGATCATCGCCCTGGCCTTGGTCACCGGGAACGTCGGTCGACCCGGCACCGGGGCCAACTCGATCACCGGCCAGTGCAACGCCATGGGCAGCCGCCTGTGGTCGATGACCGCCAGCCTCTACGCCGGCCGCTCGTTCGAGGAAGCGACCGACCGGGCCGAGGTCGCCGAGATCTGCGGCTGGCCGGTCGACCGGATCCCGTCGCGACCCTCCCTGGCCTATGACCAGATCATCGAGGGCATCCGCCACGGGCGGATCAAGGGCCTGTGGGTGCTGGCCACCAACACCGCCCACAGCTGGGGGGACCGCGACGAGCTGGCCGGCCTCCTCGACTCGCTCGAGCTCCTGGTGGTGCAGGACCTGTACGCCGACACTGACACCGCCCGGCACGCCGACCTGTTCCTGCCGGCCGCCGGCTGGGGTGAGAAGGACGGCACCATGATCAACTCCGAGCGCCGCATCGGACTGGTGAAGCAGGTGCGCCGCCCGCCCGGCGAGGCCCTGCCCGACTTCGCCATCCTGCGGCTTTTGGCCCACGCCTGGGGCTGCGGCGACCTGTTCGAGGCGTGGTCGAGCCCGGAGGCGGTCTTCGGCATCCTGGGCGAGCTGTCCGCCGGGCGACCCTGCGACCACTCGGGCGTCACCAGCTACCGCCAGGTGGACGACGCCGGCGGGGTGCAGTGGCCCGCCCCGGCCGGCACCGGGCCGTGGGCCTCCGAGAGGCGCCTGTTCGAGGACGGCCGGTCGTACCACCCCGACGGTCGCTTCCGCCTCGTCGTGGCCGAACCCGAGCCCTCACCCAGCCCATTGACGAAAGCGTTCCCGTTGCGGTTGCTGACCGGGCGGGGGAGCACCGCCGCCTGGCACACCCAGACCCGCACCGGCCGGTCACCGTTGCTCCGCCGCCTGATGCCGGCGGACCTGCTGCTCGACATCAACCCCGTCGACGCCGCCGCCCTTGGCATCACCTCAGCCGACGAGGTCGAGGTCACCTCGGCCTGGGGCTCGGTGCGGTGCCGCGTACAGGTCGGCGACACCGTGCAGGCGGGCCAGGTCTTCCTGCCCATGCACGACGTCTCCACCAACCTGCTCACCCACCCGGTGGTGGACCCGATCTCCCGCCAGCCCTCGTACAAAGACACCCCGGTGGCGGTGCGGCGGATCCGGCCGGGGCGCCAGAGGAACAGCTAGGACCGCTTGCGGGCGGCCTTCGTGGCGTTCAGCGCCTTGTCGACGCCTCGAGCTCGGTGGCCCGGCGCAGCTGGTCGACCTTGGCCCGCTCGAGCGTTCCCTCCTGCATGAGCTCCTGGTCGTGCAGCAGGCCACCGACGCTCCGCTTCACTCCGGCCTCGAAGCCCTCGAAGACCATGGCCGGCAGCCAGTCGGCTCCCTGCTTGCCGACGACGACCTCGGCGGCGCTCAGCGGCAGCCTCACGGCCGACAGCCACGATCGCACGGCGGTCCTCGGGATGGTCTGCAACGACATCGTTCGTCTCCTCAGCTCTGCGACCGCGATGCGGCCTGGTCCAGGGCGGCTGCGGCCTGCTTGGCCTGCGCCGCCTCCTGCTCGATGGCCGCCGCGGCGCGGTCGGCCTCCTGCTTCTCCGCCGCCGCCCGGGCGTCCTCACGGTCGAGCGACGCCTCGTGGGCGGCCTCCTGCTGCTCGAGTGCGGCCTCCCTGCTGGCCGTGTCACGGGCGACGGCGGTCTCGGCCCGGCGCCAATCCTGCTCCAGCTGCGCCTCCCGGGCGGCAGCCGCCTGCTCGGCGGTGAGCTCCTGGCGCTCAACGGCGTTCTCCCGCTCGGCGATGGCCAGCTCCGCCTCCTGCCGCTCCTGGGCTGCCTGGGCCTCGAGGTCTCCCGCCTCCTTGGTCGTCGCCGCCCTCTCCTCGTGGAGCTCGCCCTCCTGGCTGAGGTGCTCGTTGCCGAGGACGGAGCCGGCCGCCTCCTTCGCCTTGCCCAACAGCTTGTCCTTGAAGCCGCCGCTGTTCCCGGGCTCGTCGGTCATGGGTCCTCCTCGAGGTGGGCGGCCGAAACGGCTGCAGTCTCTTGACCTACCCACCGGTAACGTGCCGGCGCACGTGTCATGCGTCACACCCGCAGCCGTGGCCCTGGCTGTCGCCGTTTCGCCGTCAGCCCTTGACGATGATGGGGATGCAGCGCACCCAGGCCATGGGGGTGCCGTCGTCGGCGCTCTTGGCGAAGCCGGGGCTGATGGAGATGTACGTGGTGCCGACGACGAGGCTGGTGGCGTCGACCGTCAGCGTGTCGGTCCCCACCCCGGCCTGGTATTCGTGGGCGTTCCCCTGGGGGTTCGAGCAGGTGCTGTCGCTCTGGTGGACCACCAGCTGCATCGCCGCCATGTAGGTGTCCTGGCTGGTCGGCGTGGTGAAGGGCCGGTCGAAGTCGGGGCCGTCGCCAGGGACGACCGGACGGCTGAAGCGCAGCAGCACCCGGGGAGCCGCCGCGTTCCCGCTGGCCGAGATGAGCGTGGGCGGCACCCCGGAGCCCCTGGTGGTCGGCGTGGACGGCGCCGTTGGCGGCTGCGGCGGGCTCGTCGTCGGGGTCGGGAGGGTGGTGGCCGAGGGGGCGGTGGTCGGGCCCGGCGGCGTTGACGGCGTCGGCGTCGCCGCCGCAGGCACCGCTGAAGCGGTGGTGAGGCTCGCGGCGATGGTCGTGGTCGGGTCACCCGGCAGCGTGGCCGAGGCCTCGGTTGGCTGCGGGTCGAGCAGCACCCCTCCCTCGGCGCTCCCGGCGGCGACGTTGATGGCGCCACCATCGCTCCGGTGCAGGACGGAGGGGATGGCGGCAACGGCGAGCAGGGCGACGGCAGCGGTGAGCGCCAGCCCCACCATCTGGCGCCGGTGGCGGACGCGCCAGATCAGCGCACGCGGGTCTGGCCGCGCATCGGTGCCGATGGCGCGGGACGCCGTGTGCAGGAGGTCGGTCAGCTCGTCGTCGCTCCTCATCGAGCATCCTCCTTGACCATCTCGTCCTCATGCTCGACCTCGTGCAGCAGGCCCATCTGGCGCAGCGCCTGCAACCCACGAGCAGCCCGGCTCTTCACCGTGCCCACCGAGATGCCCAGGACCTGAGCGGTCTCGGCCTCGCTGCACATCTCGAAGTACCGCAGCACCAGGACGGCGCGCTGGCCCACCGGCAGGCCCGCCAGGGCCCGGTGGACCAGGTCGGCGACGGCCAGCTCGTCGGTGCGGTCGAGGGTGACCACCGCATCGGGGTCGATGGCGGTGGGGCGCTCGCTGCTCCAGCGCCGCCGACGATGCCGCTCGGCGAGCCGCACCATCACCTTGCGGGTGTAGGCGCCGGCGGCCGCCTTGTCCTCGATGCGCGACCACGACCCGTACACCTTCATCAACGCCGTCTGGGTCACGTCCTCGCCTCCCGATCTGTCGCCGGCGAGGAACGCGCCGAACCGCACGAGCCCTGCGTACGTGCCAGCCACGAACCGGGCAAACTCCTCGTCCGCCTCCGCTCGCCCGGTCATGCTCCTCCGATCTCGATCAATGAGAGGCACTGGCGGGCCGGAAGGTTCCAACCACGCGCCACCAAGTCTGGCCGTCCCGGGCCCGCCGTGTACCGCCACTCCCGCGGCTTGGGCCATCATGGGCACATGAGCCGGCGGCGAGGGGTCCGGTCCGCGCTCGTCGCCGTGGTGGTGCTGGGGTCCCTGCTGGCGTGGCCGTCACCCGGGAACGCCGCCGGCCTGGCCGTACGCCGCCAGACCCAGCTGCTCCCCGGGCTCGTCGTGCAGGACGTCGGCGGCGGCGGCCAGTCCATCCAGCTGGCACGGATCGGCAGGGGGGCACCCGTCCGGGTCGAGGCCATCGCCGCCGGCGCGGTGGCCGGGGGCGTGGAGACGACGAGCAGCGTCTGCCGGAGGGTGGGGGGCATCGTCTGCGTCAACGGCGACTTCTCCGCCTGCCGCACGTGCTCCAGCGCCTTTGGCGGGATCATCCACGACGGCGCTCTCCAGCGCTCCCCGGTCGGCAACCACCCCCAGCTGTGGCTCGGGCCCGAGGGGCCGGGCGCCGGACCCCTTGGATGGAGCGGTACCCTCGAGGCGACCCTCACCTACTCGGTCCCTGCGCCCCCCGTGCTCGGCGGCCTCCTCCCCTCGGGGCCGCCCACCGAGCGGGTGGAGAAGGTCAGCCTCGGCCTCGACGCGGTCAACCGGGGTCGGGCCGCCAACCAGGTCGTCCTCTACACACCGCAGTGGGCGGCCACGACGATCACCCCCAACGGCGGCGACGAAGCCGTGCTCGGCGGCGCCGGGCCCAACGTCAGCGCCACCGTCCCCGTCACCGTTCGCGAGTGGAAGGGCAACGTCGGCAACAACGTCATCCCCCGGGACGGGATGGTCCTGTCGGCCGACGGGGCGGGAACGTCCCGGATGCGGGCCTTCTGGTCCAAGGCGGGTGACCCGGCCGCCGTCCGCCGCTCGGTGACGCTGCGCGCTGCGGTCGACCGGCCGGTCGAGGAGTCGGTGGGCGGCCACCCCGTCATCCTGGCCAACGGCCGGACGCTGATCGCCGGCAGCACCGACCCGTTCGCCACCGGTCGCAACCCCCGCACACTCGTGGGGTGGAACCCGGCGGGCGAGCTGCTGCTCCTCACCGTCGACGGCCGGCAGCCGGGCCACAGCGACGGGGTCAGCCTCGCCGAGGCGGCCGACGTGCTCCGCCAGGTCGGGGCCACCACCGGGTTCAACCTGGATGGCGGCGGGTCCACCACGTTCGTGTCACTGCCGCCTGGCGGCCGCACGCCGCAGGTCCTGAACCGGCCGAGCGACGGCTCAGAGCGGCGCGTCACCACGATCCTCGCCGTGGTTCCGGCCGACGCGGGAGCGGTCCGCTCGGCTACCTCAGCGGCGGCGCCACCCCCGCCCGCACCCCCGCCGGCTCCCGCCGGCCCACCCCCGGTCGACGTGGCCTCGACCGACGGGCTTCCGGCCCGACCGGCGGACACCGCTGCGGCGGCGGCGGCGACCACCACCACCATCGTGGCGCCGTCGACCACCGCAGCCCCCTCGACCACCGAGCCACCGTCGCCGACGACCGCCGCCGTGACGGCCACCCCCGAGCTCCCGGTCGAGCTGGCGGCGGCCCCGGCGGTCGAGCCCGCTCTTCCCGACCGACCCGGCAAGCGGTCGACGACGATCCCGGCGGCCGTCGCCATCGCCGCCCTGGCCGTCGCTTCGGGCAGCGCCCTGCGCACCCGCCGGGCTCGCCGAGCTGAACAGTCCGTCGAGGCCTGACGCCGCCCGGCGACCTCAGCCGAGAGCCGACATCCCGACGATCGGCTGGTTCAGGCGGACACCGCCCGTCGACCCGAGGAAGGGGGCGCCACCAAAGGCGAAGATGCCCCCGTCGCCGGCCACCAGCCAGTACCCGGAGCCGGGGGGAGTGGCCGCCATCCCGACGATGGGGGCGTTCAGCGGCCTGCCCCCCGTGGAGCCGGCGAAGGCGGCGTCGCCAAAGGCGAAGATGCCGCCGTCCGAGGCCACCAGCCAGTACCCCCGGCCAGACGGGGTCGATGCCATCCCGACCACCGGACGGTTCAACCGGACCCCGCCCGTCGAGCCGAAGAAGGCGGCGTCGCCGAACCCGAAGATCCCCCCGTCCGACGCCACCAGCCAGTACCCCCGGCCAGACGGGGTCGACGCCATGCCGACCACCGGACGGTTCAACCGGATGCCGCCCGTCGACCCGGAGAAGGGCGCGTCGCCGAACCCGAAGATCCCCCCGTCCGACGCCACCAGCCAGTAGCCGCCGCCGGAGGGCGTCGGCGCCATGCCCACCACCGCCCCGTTCAGGCCGCAGCCGCCGATGGCCCCGAAGAACCCGGCGTCGCCGAAAGCGAAGATCCCACCGTCCGAGGCGGCCATCCGGTAGCCGGAGCGGCCTGCGGCCTGGACGGTGGCTTCGGCGGAGGCGGCGGAGGCGGCGAGGCTGGGTGCCCCCGTCCCGCCGCACCGGACGGCGAACGGGTCGTTCGGCACCACGGCGAGGAAGGTGGTCAGTCGGCGCTCACCCCCGTCGCTCGGCCGGTTCAGCACCGTGGGCACGCGGCCACCGCCGGGTGGCAGCGAGACGAAGGTCGTCGAGCCCCCGCCGTCGAGGTTGAAGCCGTCGGTGGCCCCGAGCTGGCGGAGGAGGTCGGCCCCCTCGGTGAGGCTGACCCCCTGGCTGAAGCCGGGCTGGCGGCCGTCGACGGTGACGAGCCACAGGTCGCCCGAACCGTTCCAGCCGACCATCGTCCGGGGCTGACGGCTGGTGGCGAATGGGTCGGTGCTGGTCGAGATCAGGGTGCGCCCGCCGGCCAGCAGCACCGGGTGCCCACCGACCGACTCCTCGACCGGCTGCTCGCTGCGGGGCTGCAGCATGACGGTGCGACTGATGACCTGCGGGTCGGCGGCCACCGACCAGAACGCCCGCAGCCGAGCCGAGCCGGCGCCTTGGGCCGAGAGCACCATCCCGTCATCGGGGACCGGTGTCGAACCGGCTCCACCCCGCCACTCTCGAGGCACCACCGGGACGTCGGCGCCGAGGGACGCGGGTCCTCCCCCGAGGATCGCCTCGTCCCCACCGGCGGACGTTCTCGTGGAGCCCGCCCAACGCGGCGTGAAGAGCACGACCTGATCAGAGCCCCGGGTGCGGTTCACGGCGTCGAGCGGGAGGACGGCGCGCCGCACCTGCTCGCGACCGTCGGCGCCGACCGAGGTGACGGTGGCGCTCAGGGTGGCGCCCAGGCCGAGGGGGCCGGCGATGACGGTCGACGGCGTGAGCGACAGCTGGGGGTGGTCCGGCAGCGGTGACCGCTCGAGCACGCCGTCATGGACGACGCCCCCGAGCGGCGCCGCGCAGGTGGGGCACTCGGAGAAGTCGGCGTTGACGCAGATGATGCCGCCGACGCGGCGGCAGGCGGCGCTCGGCGTCTCCAGGCGCGCTGCGTCGCCGGCCACCGCCTCGCCCGCCCGGACCACCTCGAGGTGGACCGCCGCTCCCCTCGAAACCCGACCGACGTCGACCGACAGCGGCGCCGCCGGGTCCCGCAGCCCGTGCACCTCGACACCCGGCAGCGGATCGGTGCGGTAGCGGGTGGAGTAGCTCGCCGCCTCGGCCGACCCGGTCCACGCCAGGAGCGAGGCCAGGACGACGACGCCCGCCAGGACGCGCGCCCTCGCCCCTCCCAGCCGCCCCATCCACCGCATGATCGCGCACCCTAGGGTTCGGTCGTGGCCGAGGATCCGCTGCCGGCGGCACCGGAGCCCGACCGCCTGTCACCTGCGGAGCTGGTCGAGGTGCGCGACCGACTGGCCGTGGCCGGGCTGCACGACGAGGGGATCGGGCCGGGCATGGCGCTCGCCTCGGGCCAGGTGGACGCTGCCCGCCTTCCGCTCGTCCTGGCCGCCCTGCGCGACCGCAGCGACACCAAGGCCCTCCTCACCCGGGTCTTCGCCTACGGGGACACCGTGCCGACGGCCGAGCTCGAGGCCGCCCTCGGCGCCGGCACCCTCGACCGGCTCGCCGCCTGCAACCTCCTCGGCACCACCGAGTCGGGCCGGCTCGGCTGCCCGATCCTGCTCCGTCCGCTGGCCGGCCTGATCATCGCCAGCGACCGGGCCGGCTGCACCGGCGAGGCGGTGATGCCGCCGGGCCCCACCACGGCCAACCTGGCCAGAGCCCTCCCCCGGCCGCCGCTCGGGCGGGTCCTCGACGTCGGCACCGGGTCGGGGGTCCTCGCCCTCCTCGCCGCCGGCCTCGGGGGCATGGTGACGGCGACGGACATCACCGAGCGGGCCTGCACGTTCACGCGGTTCAACGCCGCCTTCAACGGGCTCACGGTCGATGTGCGGCAGGGCGACCTCTTCACCCCGGTCTCCGGTGAGCGGTTCGACCTCGTCCTGTCCCAGCCGCCGTTCGTCGTCCAGCCGCCGGGGATCGCCGCTACCGCCTACGTGCACGGCGGTCCGAGGGGCGACGAGCTGGCCCTGCGGGTGCTAGGCGGCCTGGCCGGCTCGCTGGCGCCGGGAGGATGTGCGCTGCTGCGCTTCGACGCGCCTGGCTCGCAGGAGGACGTCGTGGGCCGGGTCCGCGACGTGGTCCCCGAGACCTTCGACCTTGGCGTGTTCGGGTTCACCACGGTCGGGCCCGACCTGATCGCCCTGGGCTACGCCGTGCTGGCCGACCCCACCCTCGGCGACCGCTACAAGGACGAGGTGGCGCAGTACCAGCGCCACATGGCCGACCTCGGGCTCGACCACTTCACCGGGACGATGACCGTGGTGCAACGGCCAGCCGAGGAGCGCCCGGGGATCACGCTGTCCGCCGCCGGCCGGGCCGTGCCGCTCTGGCCCTACGTCACCGTCCGCCTCGCCGCCGAGCGGCTGGCTGCGGCACCTGACACCGCGATCCTGTCGGCCCGGCTGTCGCCGCTTCCCGATGCCCAGCTCTCCGCCGAGCTGGCCCTGGACCAGCCGGGCGTTCGGCCGTCCTACAGCGTCCGCTACCCCGGCGGGGCGGTGTCGGCCGACCTCGAGGTGAACGAGGCCGGCGCCGCCCTGCTGCAGCTGTTCGCCGGGGGGCGGGGGACGGCGGCGGCGGTCGGGGCCTACGCCGAGGGCACGGGCAAGACGCTCGACGAGGCCGCCCCCGACGTCATCGCCTTTGCCCGCGACGCCCTCCGGCGCGGTCTCCTGGTGCCGACCGTGGCCCCCGACCGCTGACGCTGCGACCTGTGGGGCTGGCCTGCTCGAGACGGCGGGAGGCCACGACCCGCTCCCGGGTGGGGACCCGCCAGAGGATGTAGGCCGACCCGACGAGCCCGACCGCCACCAGGATCACCACCACCGTCGGCCGGCTGCGCAAGGCCAGGCCGCTAAGGAGGATCGCGGCCCACATCATGGCGAGGGCGACCACCTTGGCCCGGCGCGGCATGCCGAGGCCGTCGCGATGGTCCCGGACCATCGGGCCGATGCCGGGCAGGTCCAGGACCCAGCGCTCGAAGCGCGGGCTTGACCGGGCGAAGCACGAGGCGGCCACGATGAAGAACACGGTGGTGGGCAGGCCGGGGACCACGATGCCGATCCCGCCGACGCCCACCGCCACCATCCCGGCCACCAGCCACACGATCCGCGAGGCGCCGCTGCGCACCGCGGGAGCGGCCGGGCGGCTCATCGCAGCAGGTGGGTGACGTCCTGCACCAGGAGCACCGCCAGCAGGCAGATGACGCTGAAGGCGATGGTGGAGACCGGCCACCGCCACTTGTGGTCCACGGCGAAGAAGCGCCGGATGGTGAAGACGTCGCACACGATGGCGAACGAGCCGATCAGGATGCCGAGCAGCGGACCGACGCCGGCGGCGAAGCCCACGGCCGGAGCTACGAACGGGCATCCTGATCGGCTCGTTCGCCATCGTGTGCGACGTCTTC
>JBKJUI010000423.1:0-5668 GCA_046590775.1 Acidimicrobiales bacterium | reverse complement strand
GCGGAAGCAGTCCGCCGGGCCCGACGGATCTCTTCGGCACCGGGGCTACGGTCGCGGCCATGACGACCGTGGGGGTGGTCGGCGCCGGCAGCTGGGGCACCGCCGTCGCCGGGCTGTGCGCGCACGGCGCCGACGTGGTGCTGTGGGCCCGGCGGCCCGAGGTGGCCGAGGAGGTCACGCTCGCCCACACCAACGCCGCCTACCTCCCGGGGCACCTGCTGCCGGAATCGCTGCGGGCCACCTGCGACTTCGGCGAGGCGCTGGCCGGTGCCGATGTCGTCGTCCTCGGCGTGCCGAGCCACGGCTTCCGGGCCGTGCTCCAGGAGGCCGCCGCCCACGTCGCCCCCGGGACGCCGGTCGTGAGCTTGGCCAAGGGCGTCGAGCAGGGGACCCTCCTGCGGATGACCGAGGTCGTGCAGCAGGTGCTGCCGGCGAGCCCGGTCGGCGTGCTGACCGGACCGAACCTGGCCAAGGAGGTCGCCGCCGGCCAGCCTGCAGCATCGGTGGTGGCCTTCGCCGACCTGGCCCTGGCCGAGCGCCTCATGGGCGTCTTCGGCCGCCCGATGTTCCGGGTGTACACCAACGACGACGTGATCGGCTGCGAGCTGGCCGGCGCCCTCAAGAACGTCGTGGCCATCGCCGTCGGGATGGCCCACGGCATGGGCTTCGGCGACAACACCAAGGCCAGCCTCATCACCCGGGGGCTCGCCGAGCTCTCCCGCCTGGGGGTGGCCCTCGGCGGCCGCCCGCTCACCTTCTCGGGTCTCGCCGGCCTGGGCGACCTCGTCGCCACCTGCTCGAGCCCGCAGAGCCGCAACCGGACCGTGGGGATGGCCATCGGGGCGGGCAAGACGATCGACCAGGTCGTCGCCGAGATGAACATGGTGGCCGAGGGCGTCAAGACCAGCCGGGCCGTGGTCGACCTGGCGCGAGGGGTCGGGCTCGAGCTGCCGATCGCCGAGGCCGTGGCCGGCGTCTGCCACGAGGGCTGGACGGCCACCGACGCCCTCGAGAGCCTCCTGGCCCGGGAGACCGGGTTCGAGCACGACGGCATCCTGGGCCGGCCGCAACGCTGACCTGGCCAGCTGCTTGACGCTGTAGACCTGCGGCGTGGCCCGCCTCGGACGTCGTCGCCCGGAGGCACCCGACCGGGCTGCTCGCACCGCCGCCCTGGCCGACGGCGGGTGGGTGCTGCCCTGGGGCCTCGGGCGCCAGGCCGACGCCGGGTCGGCGGCCTTCGTGCCCCGACTCGTCGGCGAGGGGCTCACCAACCGCAGCGGCCGTAGCTGGGCGGTGGTTGGCCCGGCCGGGGGCCCCGCGGCGTCGGTCGACCCGGCGGGCCTGGTGACACCGCGCCTCGGGGGCTGGTCGGTCGACTGGTGGGTGGGGGCCGATGACCGGTGGCGGCTGCCCAGCCGGGAGCCCGCCGTCCGCCAGGTCCTGCTCGGGTCGTCGCCGGTGGTGGAGACGGCGATGCGGATCCCGAGCGGGGATGCCGTCCACCGGGCCTACGGCGTGCCCGGGTTCCTCGTCCTCGAGGTGGAGAACCGCTCGCCGTCGCCCTTCGCCCTGGCGCTGGTCATCCGCCCGTACGACCCGCTGGGCGCCACCGCGGTCGGCACGGTGTCCGTCGAGGGCGGTGCGGTCCAGGTCGACGGCAGCACGGCGCTGTTGCTGCCCGGCCCTCCGGGGCGGGCCGCCGCCTCCACCGGCTCAGGCGGCGACGTGGCCGTGACCGTCCTCGACGGCCGCGCTGGGCTGAAGGTCGAGCCGACCACGTGCCCCATCGGGCTGGCGTCGCTCGCCGTCCTGGTGCCCGTGGCCCACCGCACGACCGTGCAGGCGCTGGTCCCGCTGGGCGACCGGGAGCAGGTCCCCGACAGGGTGCCGTCAGCCGATGACGTCGTGCGGGGCTGGCAGGCGCAGGGCCGGACCGGCCTGCGGGCCGAGGTGCCCGACCAGCTCCTGCAGCGGAGCTTCGACGCCGCCCGCCTGAGCCTGCTGGTGCTGGACTCCGACGAGGCGGGGCCGGCCGAGGAGGCGGCGGTGGTCGTCGCCGCCCTGGCGCGACTGGGGCGCCACGCCGAGGCCGACGACCTGGTGCGCGCCCTCTGGTCGCGCCAGCGGACCGACGGCAGCTTCGACGAGCCGTCAGGCGGTGGAGCCCCGGGCGGAGCCCACCTGTGGGCGCTGGGCGAGCACCTGCGCCTGCTGGAACGTTCCTCCGGAACCGACCGGCTCGCCGCCGCCCTGGATCGCGGGCTTTTGGCCGCGGAGGGCTGGCTGCGGGAGCTGGAGGGCACCGACCGGCTGCCGATGGCGGGCCGCCGGTGGTCGGTGGCCGGGCGCAGGGCGGCCGGCGCCGCCGCCGGCGAGGCCGGGCTGGCCACGGCGGCCTTCACGCTGGTGGCCGGGGCGGCTGCCGCCCGCGCCGTGGACCCGCCGTCCGACGTGGCGCCGACGGCGGCGGCGGTGCTGGCCCTGGCCTCCCCCTTGCCCACGAGCGGCCGGGCCCGCCCGGCGGTGGAGGGCCCCGCCGGGTTCGACCTGGTCGCCACGGTGGCCGCTGCGGCCGAGGACGTGGCTGCCGGCGATGCGGGGGGCCTCGAGCGCCTCGCCTGGCTCGTCGCCGTCGGCGACCCGACCTGGTCATGGCCGGACCACGTCCATCCCCGCACGGGTGCCGGCAGCGACGGCCGCGGGTCGAGCCCCCTCGCCTGCGCCGGGTTCCTCCTGCTGGTCCGCGACCTCCTCGTCACCGAGCCCGCCCCTGGGCATGCCGTCCTCCTGCCGGTCCTCCCCGACAGCTGGCGAGGTCAGGCCGTCGAGGTCCACGACGCGGTCCTGTCGGGTGGGGTGAAGCTGTCGTTCGCCGTCCGCTGGCATGGCGCACGGCCGGCGCTGCTGTGGGAGGCGACCTCCCCCGTGCGGGTGACGGCCCCGGGCCTGGACCCCTCGTTCAGCACGGTCGACGGGAGCGGCGAGGTGCTCCTCGGGGTTCCTCCCTCGCCCAGCGCCGCCGACGGTGGCACGGTGGAGCTGTCATGAGCATGTCGCCCGACGACCCGGTGCCCGGGGTCTCCGCACCCGACCATGGCTGACCTCGACACCGGACCTCTGGTCCCGCCACCGCCGCCTCCGTGGCCCCTGCCCATGCCCTCGCCCGGCGGCGACGCCACGCTGATCGCCGACCCCTCGGTGATCGGCGCCCGTGGGCCAGGCCAGATGGTGCCTCAGGCCGGCCAGAGCGCCCGGCGGCGCCGCCGTTGGCCCGGGGTCATGGTCGGCCTGGTGCTGGTTCTCCTGGTCGCCGCCTGTGCCGCTCTGGCTGTGACCGTCGGCGACCAGCGGGACGAGCTCGCGGCCCAGCGGCGGAGCGCAGCGGAGGAGGCCCGCCGGGCCGACGAGCGGCTGGCTGCCGGGGCGGCCGCCACGAACGGCCTGGCCGAGCGGCTGGGGACGCTCGAGGCCACGGTGGGGGACCAGCCCGACCTCCCGAAGGTGGCCAGCGCCGTCCAGCCGTCGGTCTTCACCATCCGGACCGCAGGCGGCCTGGGATCGGGGTTCGTGCTGCGCAGCGCTGGGGGCCGCAGCACCCTCGTCACGAACTTCCACGTCGTCGCCGATGCGTGGCGCACGGCCCCCCACGAGGTGAAGCTGACGAACGAGGGGGGCGAGCACACCGGCACCGTCAAGCGGGTGATCGAGGACCAGGACCTGGCGCTGGTCGAGGTCCCGGCCGAGCTGCCGGCGCTGGAGCGGGCCACGACGGCTCCGAAGGTGGGCGACCCGGTCCTGGCCATCGGATCGCCGTTCGGCCTCACCGGCTCGGCGTCGAGTGGCAACGTGTCGGGCGTGCGACCCGGCACCCTCCAGTTCTCGGCCCCGGTCAGCCCCGGCAACAGCGGGGGACCGGTCGTCGACCGGCGGGGGCGGGTCATCGGGGTCGCCACGTCGAAGCTGGTGGCCAGTGGCGTCGAGGGGCTGTCCTTCGCCATCCCGGTCGAAACCGTCTGCGCGTCGCTGGGGGTGTGCTGATGCGCATCGCCTTTGGCACCGACGAGGAGACCGCCATCACCCGCGGGATCGTCGGCGGCCTGATCGACTCGGGCCACGAGGTCGACGTCCTGGCTGACGGCGATCCCTGGCCGGACGCCGGCCGCCGGGTGGGCGAGGCGGTGGCGGCCGGTCGCTCCGATGTCGGCATCGTCTGCTGCTGGACCGGCACCGGTGTGTCGATCGCCGCCAACCACGCAGGCCCGGGCGTGCGGGCCGCCCTGTGCACCGACGCCGAGACCGCCCGCGGCGCCCGGCGCTGGAACGACGCCAACGTCCTGGCCCTCTCACTTCGGCTCACGAGCGAGGCGCTGGCCGAGGAGGTCATCATCGCCTTCCTCGGCACGAGCGCCGACGAGGCCGAGCGCGCCCAGATCGACCGCTGCTGACCGATCCCCCTACCGTCGAGCCGATGGATCCGCCGGAGGAGGCAGCGATCGCCTTCGGCGGCGGTCACCGCCGGCCTGGCCAGGTCCTTGCCGTCCTCCTCCTCCTCCTCGGGCTGGTCCTGGCCGGCTGTGGCGTGGTCCGCGGCGCCGTCTCCACCATCCGGGCGCTCGACACGGCGGGCTTCAAGGCCTCCGACATCCAGCCGGGTGACGGCACCGACACCTGGGTGGTGAACGTCCGCAAGGACACCGAGGACCTCGACGCCGCCGCGGCCGAGGCGGCCGGTGTGGTCTGGCGCGAGCTGCCCCTGCGCATCGAGCAGCTGCGGGTCACCTGCGGCAACGGCTTCGGCGGCAGGGGCACCTTCTCGGCCGACCGGGCCGAGCTCGAGCGGCGGTTCGGGGCCAGGGATCCGGACCTCGACCGCGGCATCAACGACAGCGACGTCCGCACCCTCGTCCTGGTGCTCGTCGGGCTGGTCGTCGTCGGCCTTCTCGTGCTGGCCGGGATCATCGTCCTCATCGTCGTGCTCGTCCGCCGGAGCCGGCGGCGCAACCCGCCTCCCGGGCCGCCGGGCGGCGAGGTCTCACAAGGGCCGCCACCTCACTACCGTCCACCGGCATGACGACGACCGCGGCCCTGCGCCTGACCGAGTGGACGGCCTGCGGCGGGTGCGCGGCCAAGTGGGGGGCGGCGCCGCTGCGCGACCTCGTGGCCCGCCTCGCCGCCGGAAGCCCGGCCGCCGACCTCCTCGTGGGCCTGGCGCCGTTCGACGACGCCGCGGTGCTGCGCCTCACCGATGACATCGCCCTCGTCAGCACCACCGACTTCTTCCCTCCCCTGGTCGACGACCCGGGCGACTTCGGGGCCATCGCCGCCGCCAACGCCTGCTCCGACGTCTTCGCCATGGGCGGGCAGGTCCGGCTGGCGGTGAACATCGCCGCCTTCCCCGAGCGGCTTCCGGTGGCAGCCATCGAGGCCATCTTCGGCGCCGCCGCCGACGTCGTGGCCGAGGCTGGCGGGGTCATCGCCGGCGGCCACACCATCCGCAGCGAGGAGCCGATCTTCGGTCTCGCCGTGCAGGGGATCGTCCACCCCGACCGGGTGTGGGCCAAGGGCGGCGCCCGTCCCGGCCAGTCCCTGGTGCTTTCAAAGCCGCTCGGCACCGGCATCGTCCTGGCGGGCGACCACGAGCCCGACAAGCAGGCGGCGATCGGCTGGA
>JBKJUI010000351.1:0-7562 GCA_046590775.1 Acidimicrobiales bacterium | reverse complement strand
ACGACGTCTCCCGACGAGGTAACAGCAGGACCCGGCGAGCGCCGCCGCCTCAGCGGGCTCGCAGGCCGGTGATGTCCTCGGTGATGAGGTCGGCCACGGTCTCGACCCGCTCGCCGTCTCGCAGGCGGAGCAGGCCGGAGTCGTCGAGGGTGCCGAGGTCGGTCAGCGACAGGCCCCGGCCGGCGGCGGCGGCCCGGGCCTCGTCGGCCCGCTCGGGTGGCAGGCAGAGGAGGAAGGCGAAGCACGGGAAGCAGGACAGCCACCGGGCCAGGTCCACGCCTTCTGGGCAGGGCAGGTCGGCCAGGTCGAGGGTGACGCCGCAGCGGGTCGGCTCGAGGAGCATGGCCAGCGACCCGAGCAGCCCGGCCATGCTCACGTCCTTGGCGGCCACGCAGAGGCCCTCGTCGGCCAGGTCGGCCAGGAGGCGGACATCGCCGGCGAGGCGGCCTCCCCGCTGCTCGAAGGACCCGAAGAACGGGAAGTCCTCCCGCATCTCGCCTTCGAGGCAGGCCAGGAGGGCCAGCCGTTGCCCGGGGACGGCGGCGGCCGAGCTGAGCGGCCGGCGGCAGCTGCCCACGGCGAAGGCGGACAGCGCCGGGGGTCCGTCGGTGGTCGTCAGGTGACCTCCGACGATCGGCACCTGGTACAGGCCGGAGGCGTACCGCATGCCCTCGAGGCTGGCCCGGGCATGGGCCTCGTCGCCGGTGATGGTGTCGACGACGGCCAGCGGCCGGGCCCCCATGGCCGCCAGGTCGTTGACGTTGGTGAGCACGGCGGCCACGCCGGCGCCGTAGGGGTCGCGGTCGAAGAACGGCGGGAAGATCGCCTCGCCGCACACCACCACCTGGGACCCGTCGCCCACGGCGACCACGGCGCCGTCATCGCCGGTCCCCGACAGCCAGTCCCCCGCCCCGAGCACCTCCCGGACGAGGCCGATGGCTGCCTTTTGCGCCATCGCGGGGCTGCTGCGGACGGTCGCTACGATCTCGTCGAGCAGGGCCACGGCGTCCCCTCCCTCCCCGCATCGGACACGCTTCGTTGCACTATAGTGGAGGGGTATCTACTATGAGAGTTGTGCCGAGGCCCGACTTCCTGGACCTGCCGGGCCGGACCCGCAAGCCCCGCCGGAAGGGTGTGACGTGCGCAGTCGACGGCGGCCTCACCCTGGCCGAGGTGGCCGCCCTGCTCGACGCCGGAGGGCCGCACCTCGACGTCTGGAAGCTGGGCTGGGGCACCGCCTACATCGATCCACGCCTGCACGAGAAGCTCGAGCTGCTGCGCCACGACGACGTCGTCGCCTGCCCCGGAGGAACGCTGCTCGAGATCGCCGCCCGCCAGGGCCGGACCGACGCCTGCCTCGACTGGGCCGCCCAGGCGGGCTTCCCGGCGATCGAGGTCTCCGAGGGGCTCGGCCTGCTGGCCGGGGCGCCGAAGGGCGACGTCATCCGTCGCGCCGCCCGAAACTTCATCGTGTTCGCCGAGGTGGGGGCGAAGGACCCTGCGGTCCGCGTCGAGCCCAGAGCTTGGGCCCAGGCCGCGCAGGCCGATGTCGACGCAGGTGCCTCGTGGGTCATCGCCGAAGGTCGCGAGAGCGGGACCGTCGGCATCTACGGTCCCGACGGGACTGTCCGGGCCGCAGTGGTCGACGCCCTCGTCACGGCCGTCGGCGTCGAGCGCATCGTCTTCGAGGCGCCGTGGAAGGACCAGCAGGCCTGGTTCATCCGCAACCTCGGGCCGGACGCCAACCTGGCCAACATCGCGCCGCGAGACGCTCTGGGGCTCGAGGCGCTGCGCCTCGGCCTCCGAGCGGACACGGCCGACATGGCGGCCGCCGCCGGCTGCGGGCGGATGGCGCTCACCGCGCCCGAGGCCTGCGGCCGATGGCGAACCTGATCCCTGGTGCCTACCGCGGCGTCGCCGTCACCGACGTCGACATCCCTCTCGATGCGTCGTCGCTGACCGCTCACCTCCTCGGACGCGAGGCCTACCGCCGAACCCGGTGGATCGTGGCCACCAGGGGGCTTGAGGCGGCGCTCCTCCAGGTCGCCCGGGACGACGCCGACTCGCTCTTCGCCCCGATCACGGCCCTCGAGGTCCTGTCCGGACCCGACGAGACCTGCGTCGTGCGGCGACCCGAGCTCGACACGGCGATCCCGGCCCAGCTGGCCCAGGCCGCCGACGACCCGGCGGCCGCCGGGGCCCGGTGCGTCGTCGTGCACGGCCGCTACGGCCACGTCAGCTTCATCCTCGACCCCCGGCCCGTCCGCATCAACGTCCTCGAGGTCGTCCCGCCGTTCCCAGCCAAGCTGCTGGCCCAGGCCCAGGGCGTGCTCGACGTGGCCGAGCACCTCCCGCCCATCCTCCTCACCGGGCAGGAGGTGGCCCTCGACGACGTCGTCCCAGCCGCCGGGCCGGTGCTGCTCCCCTGCCGGGGCGCCGACATCACGCTGCCAGGGCGGGCCACCTGGTTCCTCGACCAGCGACCGCCGCCGCAGGACTGGACCCTGCTCGGGTGCGAGCGGTCCCGCCAGATCCACGCCTGGTTCTACGGCCGGGACCCAGCGGCCATGGTCGACCTCTGCCCCCGGCGGCTGCCGGGAGCAGGTGCCGGACCGCTTCTCACCAAGTGCTGCCTACTGGAGGGGGAGATCCAGGTCGAGCCGGGGCGAGCGGTGGTCCCGTGGGGAGCCAGCCTCTCGCAGGTGGGCGAGGCGCTGGCCGCCCTCGCAGCCGAGGCGGAGCCGGCGTGGGCGCCCGCCTGACCGACAGCTCGCCGTTCGCCCACCTGTGGGGGACCGCCGAGGTGCGGGCGCTGTTCGAGGACCGGGGCCGCTACCAGTCGTGGCTCGAGATCCTGGCGGCCCTGGCCCGGGCCCAGGCCGATCTGGGCATCATCCCAGGAGAGGCGGCCGACGCCATCGAGGCGTCCGCCGACGTCGACCTCCTCGACCTCGAGCTGGTGGCCAGCGAGACCCGGCGCACCTCCCACTCGACCCTCGGCTTCATCACCGCCCTGCGCGCTCTCCTCCCCGAGGAGGCCGGCGAGCACGTGTACTACGGGGCGACCGTGCAGGACCTGACCGACACCTGGACCGTCCTCGCCCTCCGATCGGTCGGGTCGGTTGTGTGGCGCGACCTGCACCTCATCGAGGGCCTGCTGGTGGACCTGGCCACCCTCCACCGGGACACGGTCATGCCCGGGCGGACCCACGGCCAGCCAGGGGCGCCCGTGACGTTCGGCCTGAAGGCGGCGTCGTGGGCCGACGAGGTGCGGCGCCACATCGAGCGGCTGGCCGATGGGCGCCACCGCTGGGTCGTCGGCCAGCTCGGAGGGGCGGTGGGGACGCTCGGCTTCTTCGGCGACGACGGCCCCCGCCTGCGCGCCGGGTTCTGCGCCCGCCTGGGCCTGGCCGACCCGCTCGTCCCCTGGCTGACCGCCCGTGACCGCCTGGCCGAGTTCGCCCTGCTCCTGGCCATGGTGACGGGCACCCTCGCCCGCATCGGGAACGAGGTCCTCGAGCTGCAGCGGCCGGAGATCGGCGAGCTGCGCGAGGGGGCCGGGGCCGCCACCGTCGGCAGCATCACCATGCCCCACAAGCGCAACCCCGAGCGCAGCGAGCACCTCGACACCCTGGCCCGGCTGGTGCGCTCCTCGGCCACGGTCGTGCTCGAAGGGATGGTGCAGGTCCACGAGCGGGACGGTCGGGCGTGGAAGGCCGAGTGGGCGGCGTTCCCCGAAGCGTGCCTGCTCACCTCGACCGCGCTGGCGATGGCCGTCGACCTGCTCGGTGAGCTCGAGGTCGACGCGCCGGCCATGGCCGCCAACGTGGCCGGAGGTGATGGGTACCTCTCGTCCGAGGAGGTCCTGGCCACCCTCGCCGCCGAGGTGGGCAAGCACCGGGCCCAGGAGCAGATGCAGGTCGCACTGGCCGAGGGGCGGCGGGCGGGCCGATCTCTCGGCGAGGCGGTCGCCGCCGCCGGGCTCCTCGACGCGGCCACAGTGGACGCCATCATCGAGCAGCCGTCGTTGCACACGGCCCGGGCCGCGGTCGACGCCGTGGTCGAGCGGGCCCGCACCGCTCGCAGCCGGGAGGCCGCCACATGGTGGTGAGCCTCCCGGTCGACCGGCGGACGCCGCTCGGCATCCTGCCCACACCGCTGGTGCAAGCCAGGCGCCTCAACCGGGAGAGGGGCGGCGGTGACGTGTGGGTCAAGCGCGACGACCTGATCGGCTTCGCCCAGGCCGGCACCAAGACCCGCCCGCTCGAGTTCCTGATGGCCGACGCCGTCGACGCCGGCGCCGACTGTGTGGTGGGGTGCGGCGGGGCTGGGTCGAACTTCACGGCCGCCCTGGCGGCGGCCGCCGCCGTCGCCGGGCTCGGCTGCCACCTGGTGCTCCACGGATCGCCCTCTCAGCGCGTGCACCTGAACCTGGCTGCGGCTCGAGCCTGGGGCGCCGTCGTGCACTTCACCGGCGACCCCGACCGGGAGGCGGTCGACGCCGCCGCCGCCCTCCACGCCACCGTGCTGGAGGCCAGCGGACGCCTGCCCTACCTCGTGCCCCGCGGCGGAGCGACGGCGGTCGGCGCGGCCGGCGGGGTCGTCGCCCTCCCCGAGCTCCGGCCACCCCTGGGCGGACGTCCCCCGGGCCGGATCGTCGTGGCCGCCGGGTCGGGCACGACGGCGGCCGGGCTCCTCGTCGGCGTGACGGCCGCGAGCTGGCAAACCGTCGTCGTGGCCGCGGCGGTGAGCCGGCCCGTCGAGGAGACGAGAGGGGTCATCCTCGCCTTGGCCGTCGAGTGCGCCCGTCGCCTCGGCACCACGCCCCCGGACGGCGGGGCGCTCGAGGTGGTCGACGCCATCGGGCCCGGCTTCGGGGTCGCCGGGGCCGCCGACCGCCAGGCCGCAGCCCTCGCGCTGCGCACCGAGGGACTCGTCCTCGATCCCACCTACACGGCGAAATCGTTCGCCGCCCTCCTCCGCCAGCCGGTGGCCGCCACGCCCACGGTGTTCTGGCACACCGGCGGCATCGCCGGAGCCCTGGCCGGCTTCGAAACCGACGGGAGCACCACCCCGTGACCGACCCGCCCCGGCCCACCGGGTTCCCGACCGCGCCCCCTGCGCCGGAGCTGGTGGAGGGAGCCTTCGCCCTGGAGACGGCCTACGCCCCAGCGCTCCACGACGGCCTGAACCTGGCCGATCTGGCCCACGTGCTCGACCTGCGGCGGCGCGGGATCGTTCCCGAGGCGGCGGCCCGTGACCTGCTGGGCGCGCTGCTCGAGATCGACCGAGTCGCCGCCGCCGACTTCCCCTATGACCCGCACGACGGCGAGCCGTACAACTCGCGGGAGCGGGTCCTGGTGGCACGGGTCGGCGACTCGGCCGGCTGGCTCCACGCCGGACGGCCCCGACGGGAGGCGACCAGGGTGGCCTTCCGCCTCCACCTGCGCCACCGCATCGCCGGCCTCCTGGCCGACGTCGGGGCGCTCAGCCGGGCGCTCGGCGAGCAGGGCGCGGTCACCGCCGACCTGCTCTTCCCCGACCAGACCTACCTCCAGCAGGCGCAGCCGTCGACGGTCGGCCACTACCTCCTCTCCTTCGCCTACCCCCTCCTCCGCGACGGCGAGCGCCTGGGCTCGGCTCTGGACTGGGTGAACCGCAGCCCGGGTGGGGCCGGCTGCGTGAACGGCACAGGGCTGGGTTCCGACCGGGAGGCGCTGGCGGGGCTGCTCGGCTTCGACGGCGTGATAACGAACACCCGCGACGCCATGTGGCAGACCGACGGCCTGATCGGCCTGCTCTCCGCCGTGGCCAGCGTGGCCCTGACCCAGGACGCACTGGCCGAGGACCTCGAGATCTGGGCCAGCACCGAGTTCGACTTCGTCAACCTGGGCGAGGCCTACACCCGGGCCAGCGTGCTGATGCCCCAGAAGCGCAACCCCTACGCCCTGTCGATGATCCGCGGTGCGGCCGGCGTGGTGACGGGGCAGGTGGCCGGCTTCCTGGCCCTGCAGAAGGGGCCGTCGGCCCGCAGCGACCAGCTGATCTTCGCCTACCGCGAGATCCCGGCCGCCCTCGACGTCAGCGGGCGGATCCTCCGGCTCACCCGCGGCGTGATCGACACGCTCGACTTCAACGGCGAGCGCATGGCCGAGGCGCTCAGCGGCGGGTTCAGCCAGGCCACCGACCTGGCTGACCACCTCATGACCGAGTGCGGCCTCGACTACCGCACCGCCTACCGGGTAGCCGGCGGGGCGGTGAAGGCGGCGGCGGCCGACGGGCGACGTGGACTCGACATCACCGTCGACGACCTCGCTGCCGCCGCGGTGGAGCGCACCGGCGCACCGGTGGTCGTCGACCCGGCCGATCTGGCGGCCGTGCTCGACCCCCGCCGCATCGTGGCCAGCCGCCTGGCGACAGGAGGGGCGGCAGCGGGCCCGGTCGGGTCGATGGTCGACGACGTCAGGACCCAGGCTGGGCTGCTCGTCACTGCGGCCAGCGAGCGGGAGGCGGCGTTCGCCGAGGCCGAGGCCGCCCTGCGCGCCGAGGCCATCCAGGCGAGCCGGATGTGACGGCACCGACACCAGAGGGTCAGGCGCTCGGCCAGCGACCGCATTCATGATGCACCGTGGTTCCTGCGGAACGACTTCACTGCGTCTTCGTGATTCCTCGTTGCTTTGGCTGTTCGTTCTCGATGTCCCCACGCCGGCGGATGAAGTTGACCGTGAGCACGCGCGGCATCTTCCGGAACGGGCCGAGGCCCCGTGGGCGAACCCTGACCTGCGAACGGCGATGGTCTTTGAGTTCCTCGGGAAGCCTTTCGGGAGATCCGTCGTCCAATGGTTCATCGCCGGGCAGCGGGCCGGGCGCGTTGAGAGGGGACTTGAACAGTGCGCATGCAGACGATCAACAGGGGGACGGCTTTCCTGGCGGGCCTCATCGTGGTGGTGGGGACCGGGCTGGGGCTGGCGAGTCCGGCGGCCGCCCATGGTGCCTGCCGTCCAACGGTCGACCGGGTCACCGACCTCAGCGCCTCGCGCCGGGTCAGCTGTGGTGCGGCTCGAAAGGTGGCGGCCGCCTACGACGCCAAGGTTTTGGCGGGCGGTTCGTTCCCGGACGAGGGCGCGATTGCGGCGGGGGGCTTCTCCTGTGCCACTACCTCCCTCGGCCACGACTCGGAAGAATCGTTCTCCGTGCGATGTGGGTCCCGACGAGGTGTGGTCCGCTTCATGTGGGGGGTCTGACGGTGTCGGTGAGAGTGCTCTCAGAGCCCTCGCTACAGCCGTAGCGGCCTAATACGCAGATGCCGGGATGGATTCCGCTCGTTCCGGAGTCGAACCCCGTGACCAGGCCCGAGCGGCAACAGCGGAACGGAGAAGCGGACGAGATGACGAAAGACGAGTGGAGACCGCAGATGATCGAAGAGGGAGGTCGGGCATCCAGGACGACGACGAGGGCAACGTCAGCATCATGCCGGTGCAGGCCATCCTGGAGGTCAAACAGGCGGTGGCACTGGTCGAGCAGGAGGCCAGCAAGGCCAGCAAGGCCAGCAAGGCCAGCAA
>JBKJUI010000311.1:0-8271 GCA_046590775.1 Acidimicrobiales bacterium | reverse complement strand
GGCGTCACAGGCTGTCCACCATCGCCCGGAGCCGCTCGACGAGCTTGACCTTGTCGGGAGCGATCGGGATGACGTTCAGCGTGGTGACGCCAGCCTCGGCGAAGGCGGCGATGCGGTCCCGCACGTAGCCCTCGGGTCCCACCAGGTTGGTCCCCTCGAGGAGGGCGTCGGGCACGGCGGCGGCCGCCTCCTGCTTCCGGCCGGCGAGGTACAGGTCCTGGACGGCCTCCGCCTCGGCCTCGAAGCCGTAGCGGCGGAGGAGGGCGTTGTAGAAGTTCTTGCCCTTGGCGCCCATCCCTCCGACGTAGAGCGCCACCATCGGGCGGGCCAGGTCGAGGATCCCCCGGGCTTCGGTCGGGTCGTCGACCAGGCCCAGCATGCCGCCGGCCACGATCTCCAGCGGACCGAGCCCGGCCGGTCGCTTGGACGCGCCGGCGGCGAGAGGCTTCCCCCACACCGCGCCGGCCCGCTCGGGGATGTACAGCATGGGCAGCCAGCCGTCCGCCACCTCGGCGGTGAGCTCGACGTTCCTGTCCCCCAGGCTGGCCAGGTAGATGGGGATGTCGGTGCGGACCGGATGGTTGACCAGCTTCAGCGCCTTGCCCAGCCCGGTCCCCTCGCCGGCCGGGAGCGGAAGGGGGTAGATGCCCTCGTTGGTGAGCACCTCGCGGCGCCACACCCTCCGGCAGATGTCGACGATCTCGCGCGTTCGGGCCAACGGCCGGTCGTAGGGGACACCGTGGAACCCCTCGATGACCTGCGGGCCCGAGGCGCCGAGGCCGAGCACGAAGCGCCCGTCGCTCACGAAGTCGAGCCCCGCTGCGGTCATGGCCAGCAGGGCCGGCGTCCGGCTGTAGATCGGCAGGATGGCGCTCCCGATCTGCACCCGTTCGGTGACCGCGGCCAGGTAGCCGAGCTGGCTGACGGCGTCGAAGCTGTACGCCTCGGGCACCCACACGATGTCGAGGCCGGCCTTCTCCAGCTCGACGGCGTCGGCGGCCGCCTCCTTGAACCCACCTGCGTAGCTGAGCATCATCCCGAGCTTCACGACAGCGCTCCCGTTCCTCTGGCCGTGGCGGCCCGGCGACTCTGCCGGACGGGGCGCCCGTCGGCAAGGGGATCCCGTGCCAGGCGCAGGCGACGGCTCCGCTGTCAGCTGCGCTCGAGGCGGCGGAAGACGGTGACCAGGGCGGCGAGGACGAGGCCGGGGAGGAGGACCCAGACCGGGCGGGTCGACCACCAGCCGGCGTCGGCCGTGCGGCCCAGCGGGCCGACGACCCGCTCCCAGGCCAGGGCGGCCACCATCCACGCCGTCATGTGCCACGAGAAGACGGTCATGGCGATCCCGTTGACGGCGACGACAGCCAGCCAGACGGGGCGAATCGCCGCCAGGCGCTCGAGCGCCGGACGGGCCCAGAGCACCAGGCCCAGCTGGAAGGCGCCCAGCACGGCGATGCAGACCGTGGTCGGGAACATGTTCGAGGTGCTGCCGGGGGTGGCCACCATCGACGCCTCGTAGCCGCCCACCGTGGTGAGCAGGCCGAGGGCGGCAGCCGCGCCTCCGGCCAGGGCGGCGGGGTTCTTGATCTGGCGGTCACGCCACAGGTAGCCGAGCTGGTGGCAGGCGACGAAGACCAGCACCATGCCCGGGATGGCCAGCCAGCCGGCGCCGGCCGTGCGCACCCGGTCGACGGCGAGCGGGGCGACGACCAGGACCGCCGCCGCCCGCCAGCCGAACCGGCGGTGCAGCTTCACGGTGAGGGGGACCAGCGCGGTGGTGGCGGCGTAGACGGCCAGGAACCAGAGGGGGACGAACACGACCATCCCCCAGGTCAGGACGCTCCGGGAGCCCGGCACGATGAGGGCACGGGCCGCCTCGAACACGACCCACGCCCCGGCCATGGCGGCGGGCGGGAGCAGCAGCCGGCGGGCCCGGCTGGCGAGGAAGGCGACCGGACCGTCGCCCCGCCGCTCGGCCGAGGTCCAGGCGGCCAGGTCGGCGTACCCGCCGATCACGAAGAACAGCGGCATGACCTGCAGCACCCAGGTGAGCGCCCACGAGCCGGGCACGCTGCCCAGCGGGTTCGGCATCGTGAAGACGCCGGAGCCGTTGCGGGAGGTGATGGAGAACACCCAGTGCCAGAGCACGACGACGGCGATGGCGCCGGCGCGCAGCAGGTCGACGGTGCGGTCCCGGCTCGCCGGGGTCAGGTCGGCCATCTCGGAGATCGAGGTCCGGGAAGGCGGGGCGATCGGCGCAGCGGTGGTCACAGGGTTGAGCATGCGCCCCGGCGGGGGTCGTTCCCATCCGGGCCACCCCCCAGGGCGTCCTGGGGGGTTCGTTTCGCAACCATGGGCGACGGGGTAGCGTTTTCCCATGACCAGGACCGCGGTGTCGTGCCGCCCCGTCACGGGCAACGACAGGGCCCACCGCCCCATGGGTACCCAGAGCTGATGTCGAGCTCCCGGCCGTCGCTGGACGTGTCGTCGGCCCGGGAAGCCATTCACCACCTCGCCGCTCCCTGCAGCGCCGGTCAAGCCGTCGGCCTGGAGCTCGAGTGGCACACCTACGACGTGGGCGACCGCACCGCCCGCTGCGACCTTCGTCGCCTGCGCGACGTGGGCGAGAGCGTGCACCTCCCGGGGGAAAGCCGGGTCACGTTCGAGCCGGGCGGGCAGATCGAGCTGTCAGGGCCGCCGGCGGCCGACGTCGGCACCGCCTGCGACCGGCTCGCCCTCGACGCCGACGTGCTGGTCGGCGGTCTCGCCGCCGCCGGCATCGAGGCGGTGGCGGCGGGCAGCGACCCGCACCGGCCCCCGCTCCGCATCCTCGACCACCCGCGCTACGCAGCCATGGAGTCCTTCTTCGACGGCGACGGGCCGGCCGGGCGGCGCATGATGTGCAGCACCGCCGCCCTCCAGGTCAACCTGGACGCCGGGCCCGACCCGTCGGCCCGCTGGGCGCTGGCCCACGCTGTCGGGCCGGCGTTGGCGGCCGCCTTCTCCACGTCGCCGGCCGCTGGCCTGGCCTCGGACCGCCTGGCCACGTGGCTCGCCATGGACCGGTCGCGCACCAGCAGCGCCCTGCGGAGCGGCGATCTCCTGGCCGACTGGGCCGACTTCGCCCTCGACGCCCGGGTGATGCTGCTGCGCGGCGGCGACGACACGTGCGAGCCGGTCGACGGCCACCTGACGCTGGCCCAGTGGGTGCAGGCCGGGCACCGCGGGACCTGGCCCGACGAGAGCGACGTGGCCTACCACCTCACCACGCTCTTTCCGCCTGTTCGGTTCCGGGGGTGGCTCGAGCTCCGCTTCCTCGACTCGCTGCCGGCGCCGTGGTGGCGGGCGGCCGCCGTCACCACGGCCACCGTCCTCGGTGACGTGGAGGTGGGCTGCGCCGTGGCCGACGCTGCCCGGCGCCACCGCACCGGCGACCGGTGGGCCTTGGCCGCCCAGCGGGGCCTCGGCCACCCCGGCCTCGCCGCCGTCGCCCTGGCCTGCGTGCAGGGAGCGGCCGAGGTCAGCGGCGACCTGGCGGTGGCCGAGTTCCTGGAGCGCTTCACCAGCAAGGGCCTGGCTCCCGGCCGGGACGCCGGCCGGTGCGTGGCGTGACGACCACCGCCGACCTCACCTCCGTGATCGTGGCCGAGCTGGACGGCGCCCGCCGCCGCACGCTCGGCCTGCTCGAGCCGGTGCCAGAGGCCCAGCTGCTCCGGCAGCACTCCGAGCTCCTCTCACCGATGGCGTGGGACCTGGCCCACATCGCCAACTACGAGGACCTCTGGCTGCTGCGGGCGCTTGGGGCCGAGGGCGTCGGCGCCACCTACGACGGGCTGTACGACGCCTTCCTCCACCCCCGCCGCACCCGCGGGGAGCTGGCCATGCTCGACCCCGCCGGGGCCAGGGCCTACGGCGACCAGGTGCGCGACCGGGTCCTCGAGCTCCTGGTCCGGCAAGGGGCTGAGGGGGACGACGTCCTCCTCGCCGACGGCTACGTGTACGGGATGGTCGCCCAGCACGAGCACCAGCACGACGAGACGCTGCTGGCGGCCCTCCACCTGCTGCCCGAGGGCTATGCCGGGCTCGAGGCCGACGGTCCGTCCGTGCCGCCGCTGGCCGAGCCCCCCGTCGAGTGCCACGTCCCCGGCGGCACCTATGTCGTCGGCACCTCCAGCGACCCGTGGGCGTACGACAACGAGCGGCCGGCCTTCGAGGTCGAGGTCGAGCCCTACGCCATCGACGGGGCCCCGGTCACCAACGCGGGCTGGGCGGCGTTCCTGTCCGACCGCGGGTACGACGACCCTCGCCACTGGACGGCGACGGGGTGGGGCTGGCGGCAGGAGGCACGGCTCGAGCGGCCCCTGGGCTGGGAGCCGGACGGTGCGGGCGGTTGGGCCCGGAGACGTTTCGGGCGGCTGGAGCCGGTGCCGCCCGACGAGCCGGTCCAGCACGTCTGCTGGCACGAGGCCGACGCCTTCGCCCGCTGGTGCGGCCGCCGCCTGCCGACCGAGGTCGAGTGGGAGGTGGCCGCCACCTGCGACCCGCGCACCGGCACGAAGGGACGCCACCCCTGGGGCGACGCCCCGTGGCGGCCCGAGCTGGCCAACATGGGCCAGCATCGGCTCGGCCCCAGCGCCGTCGGCGCCCACCCCGGGGGCCGGTCCCCCGTCGGCTGCTACGCCATGGAGGGCGACGTCTGGGAGTGGACGTCGTCGGGCTTCGAGCCCTGGCCCGGCACCACCGCCTTCCCGTACCGCGAGTACTCCGAGGTGTTCTACGGGGGCGACTACAAGGTGCTGCGAGGCGGATCGTGGGCCACCGCTCCGGTGGCCTGCCGCGGCACGTTCCGCAACTGGGACCTCCCGATCCGTCGCCACATCTTCGCTGGCCTCCGCACGGCCCGCACCACATGATCATCGACGTCCGGCTGGCGCCGGACGACCTGGCTGACGCCTTGGCCGCCGACGTGGCCGCAGGGCTGGGCTCCCGGCCCCGCTGGCTGCCGCCCAAGTGGTTCTACGACGAGCGGGGCGGCCAGCTGTTCGACGACATCACCCGCCTCCCCGAGTACTACCCCACCCGGGCCGAGACCGAGGTCCTCGCCGCTCGAGCCGGCGAGGTGGCGGCCATCACGTCCGCCACCCACCTGGTCGAGCTCGGGTCCGGCACCTCGACCAAGACCCGCCTCCTCCTCGACGCCCTCGACGTCGGCACCTGCACGCCCTTCGACGTCGACGAGGCCATGCTGCGGGCGGCGGCTCCCGAGCTCGAGGCGGCCTACCCCGGTCTCGGGGTGCACGCCGTCGTCGGCGATTTCCAGCACCACCTGGGAGCCCTGCCCGGCGCCGGCGGGCGGCTCGTCGCCTTTCTCGGCTCCACCATCGGCAACCTCGAGTCCCCCGAGCGGGCCAAGCTGCTGAACGACCTGGCATCGGCCCTGGCCAGCGGCGAGTGGCTGCTGCTCGGCACCGACCTCGTGAAGGACGAGGCCACGCTCGTCGCCGCCTACGACGACGCCGCGGGGGTCACCGCCGAGTTCAACCGGAACGTCCTCCACGTCCTCAACCGCCGGCTGCACGCCGACTTCGATGTGGCCTCGTTCCGCCACCGGGCCCTCTGGGTGCCCGAGGACGAGTGGATCGAGATGCGCCTGGTGGCCGAGGGCGAGCAGCGGGTGCGGGTCGCCGACCTCGACCTCCTCGTCGACTTCGCTGACGGTGAGGAGCTGCGCACCGAGATCAGCGCCAAGTTCCGCAGGGAGGGCGTCGAGGCCGAGCTGGCCGCCGCTGGGTTCGAGCTGGTCCGCTGGTGGACCGACACCGGAGGCCGGTTCGCCGTCTCGCTCAGCCGGCGCGGCTGAGCCGAGGACCCGGCCATACGCTTCGAGCATGCCGATCTGGGCCGACCCGGCCAGGGGCGAGCGGGTGCGGCTGCTGGCCGACGACGACATGAGCCTGCTGGCCACCTTCGTGGCCCCGCCCGCCGTCCGACCGACGGCCGCCGACCTCCGCGCCGTCCCCGGCACCGACCTCGACCGCTTCAGCCAGGTGGCCGCCCGCGACCTCCCCGGCGTGCGGGTCATCACCCGCCTCGACGAGGCGGCCGCCCTCACCTCGGGAGGCGCCACCGTCGTCAGCACCAGCGTGCACATGGTCCGCGATCGCCTCCAGGAGGACCCACCACCCCTGCAGTGGGCCGCCCCCCACCTGGCTGCCGGCCTCGAGGCGGTCGGGGTCGAGACCGTCGACGAGGGGCAGCTCGCCGCCGCCCAGCGGGCGGCCTTTGGCCCCGACCACCCCGACCACCGCTCCACGCTCGAGGCGCAGGAGGCCGGCCAGCTGCACGCCCTGCTGGCCGGCGAGCTCCTCGGCCCGCTCTACGCCGACGCCAGCATCGCCGTGGTGGACGCCGACGGTCGGGTGATGGCGTCCCTCCTGGCCACGCAGTGGGAGGGCATCGGCGAGGAGTGGCCCGGCGGGCCGTGGCTGGTCGACCTGTTCTCGGTCCCCGGCGCCCCGCTCCTGCTCGGTCGCTCGCTCCTGACCCGGGCCGTCGCCGTCGTCGCCCTCGACGGCCACGACGCCGTCGGCCTCACGGTCACCGCCACCAACCGGGCCCGCCGGCTGTACGAGCGCCTCGGCTTCTGCGACGCCTTCTACCGCGTCACCCTCGACCTGCCGGGTGCCTGGCCGGCAGACCGCTAGCCGGCCGACGCTCCGCGTAGCGTCTCGCCGGCATGGACGACGCGGCAGGGTCGAAGGCGTCGGCGGTCCTCGAAGTTCTCGCCGACCTGTCGCCCTCGGCGCAGCAGCAGGCGTCGGGGCTGACGATCCCGCTCGACTGGTTCTCCTGGCTCCCTGCTCTTGGGGTGATCCTCCTCCGTCAGGGTCCGCAAGCCGAACCACCGGGGTTCGAAGTCCAGCACGCCGTCGCCATCGACCGTCCCGTCGGCGAGCGCCTGGCGGCCCTCGACCGGATCCGCCCCGGCCAGCAGCGCTCGCTCCGGGTCGGCTGGCTCTTCGTCGCCGGGCGTCAGCCGCTCCCGGACGGACGGATGCAGCGCGTCTTCACGCCACTGGTCACCGTCCCGGTGCGGGTCAAGGTCCCGCTCCTCGGCCATGCCATGGTCTGGCCGGCCGGCGACGTCTCGGTCACCGGGCTCGTGGCCGACCCGGCCCACCGCCACGAGCTCGAGGCCGGCTTCGAGCTCGGCGGTGGGGCCCTCGACGACGTGGAGGAGACGGACATCGCCCCCGACCTGCTGGGCAGGTTGAACCGGCTGCGCAGCTTTGCCCTGGCCGCCGCTGGCGCGGCCGGCTTCGACGTCACGCAGCTCCGCTCGTGCGCCAGCCCCGAGAAGCTCCTGCGGCAGGAGGGCCTCACCATCGTGGCCGGCGTGGGGATCTTCACGACCGGCGAGGTCGGCGGCCTCTCCGCCGCCGAGTCGCTGCGCACGTGGGCCGCTCGAGACCTGGGAGTCCTCAGCTCCTTCTCCTCCCTCTACCTCGGGACCGGCCCGGTCGACGGCGTGGACCGACGCCACCCCGAGGTCGTGGCGCCCTTCCCCCTCACCCCCACCCAGCGAGCGGCCGTGGCCCGCAGCCGCTCGGCCCCCATCTCGGTCGTGTCGGGCGCCGCCGGCACCGGCAAGTCGCACACGGTCTCGGCCATCGCCTGCGACGCAGTGGGCCGAGGCGAGACGGTGCTCGTCGCGGCCAAGTCGGACGCCGCCGTCGACGCCCTGCTGGCGCTGCTGGCCGAGGCACCGGGTCTGGACCCCGTCGTGTTCGGGTCGAACGAGCGCCGCGACGAGCTGGCTCGCCGGCTGGCCTCGGGCGTGGTCGAGCCCGTGTCGAAGGCCGAGCTGGAGTCGGCCGCCGCCAGCCTGCAGGCGGGACTGGCGGCACGGGACGAGGTGTCGTCCAGGATCACCGGCGGGCTGCAGGCCGAGTGGTCGCTCGAGCACCCGCCCTCGGGGATCGACCAGGCCCGGCTGGTGGCGCCGGGATGCTTCGACCCCGACTGCGACCTCATCTCCCTCCGGCGCCTGCTCGACGTCGCCTCGTCCACGAGCGGCTGGTGGGCCCGGCGCCGGGCCCGGCGGGCCGGGCGGCGGGCTGCGACCCTGATGGGCGCCGGGGCCGGAACCAGCCTCGCCGAGCTGCGGGAGGCGTCCGCCACGGCCGAGCACGCCCGGGCGGCCGGTGACCTCGTCGCCGGCGGCGGCCTCGAGCGCCTCCAGGCGAGCCCACTCCGGGGCCAGGTCGAGGC
>JBKJUI010000116.1:0-15608 GCA_046590775.1 Acidimicrobiales bacterium | reverse complement strand
AGCCGATCGTCGGTCTTGATTCGACCCCAACCGGCAAGGGCTACTGGTTGGTGGCCTGCGGCGGGGGGATCTTCGGCTTCGGGGACGCCGGCTTCTTCGGGTCGACCGGCAACGTGGCGCTCAACAAGCCAATCGTCGGAATGGCAGCCACTCCGGGCGGCAAGGGCTACTGGCTCGTCGCCTCCGACGGCGGGATCTTCGCCTTCGGCGATGCCGAGTTCTACGGCTCGACCGGTGGCATCCCGCTCAACAAGCCTGTAGTCGGCATGGCGTCCACCCCGACGGGCAACGGCTACTGGCTGGTGGCCTCCGACGGCGGGATCTTCGCCTTCGGTGACGCCGCCTTCCTCGGCTCGACCGGTGGCATCCCGCTGGCCAAGCCGGTGGTGGGCATGGCCTCGACCCCGTCCGGCAACGGCTACTGGCTGGTGGCCTCCGACGGAGGCATCTTCGCCTACGGCGACGCCCGCTTCTTCGGCTCGACCGGTGGCATCCCGCTGGCCAAGCCCATCGTGGGGATGTCCCCCTCGCCGACGGGCGGCGGCTACCGCCTGGTGGCCTCCGACGGCGGCATCTTCGCCTTCGGTGACGCCTCCTTCCACGGCTCCACCGGCGGCATCCCGCTGTTCCGGCCGATGGTGGGCATGGCCAGCTAGCTCCAAGTCATCCGACGCTGCCGGCAGCCTTGGCTGCCGGCAGCATCGCGTCGAGGGTCGAGCACTCTCTGTCAGGCGTCGGTCACCGTGACGGCGCCGTCCGGGCCCACCTGGATCAGGGCCGTGCGGGGCGGCCCGGAGCCGGTGATCTGGCAGGTGAGCGGCTGGTCGGGGCCGGGCTGGACGACGGCGGCGTCGCCGCAGCTCACCGAGGCGTCCGGGGCCCCGAGCTTGGACCGGACGGCCGTGGCCAGGTCGCGGACGAGCACGATCGGCTGGTCCGGGCGGGCCTCGAACCGGTCGGCGACGAGGCGCTGGACCTCGTAGCGGAGGGGGACGCGCTCGACCTCCACCGTGCACGTGGTCGTGCCGCCCACCTCCTGGGGCAGCTCCACCGGGCACGAGGCGGCGCCGACGGCCAGCCCGGGGAGCGTGCGGGCCGCCTCGCGCTCCAGGTAGGCCTGCACCTCGACCTGGGAGAAGGCGACGCGGCTCCCTGACCCGTCGCCACCGCAGGCGGCGGCCAGCGCCATAGCCAGCACGGGGAGGCTGGTGGCCCTCACTCCCTGCCGGTGCCGGCCATCAGGCCACGTCGGCCCGGGCCAGCACCCGGGTGGTGAGCGCCACGGCGCCGAGGACGACCAGGGTGAGCACGATCAGCGAGGTGGTGAGGGCGGCGGCGTTGGCTGGCTTGGCCACCTCGCCGATGTCGCTCAGCACGGACCGGGCGTAGACGGAGACGGAGAGCCGGGCGGCGCCCTTGGCCACGCGGGCCACCGCCAGCTCCCAGATGAGGACGTAGGCCAGCCCCCAGGCGAGGGCCCGGCGGACGAGCAGGCCGAGGCCGAGGAACAGCGCCGTGTAGCCGATGGTGGCCGCCGCCGCGCCCGCCGCCGCCGCCGCCACCAGCCGGCCGTCGGCGCCGGCCACGGCGGCGGCCAGCACGACCGGGAGCACGGCCACCGGGCCGGCCACGGTGAGGGCGGCCCCCCAGCCGGCGGCGACGAGCCGCCACCGGGGGAGCGGCGTGAGCCAGAGGTAGACCATCGTCCGGTCGTCCGTGGGGTCGCCGAAGGCGGCGCTGGCGAAGACGAGCGCGGTGACGGGGACCACCAGGTTCAGCCCGTAGCCGCCCAGCAGGTCACGGCTGATGGCCAGCGTGCGGTCGGCGCTGGACACGTCGGCCACCCGCAGGAGCAGCCCGATGAGGACGCCGACCAGGCCGATCGCCACCAGGGCGGCGAGGCGGCCCCGGGTGACCAGCGTGCGGAGGAGCAGCCGGTAGACGAGCACCACTAGCGGCCGACCAGGTAGCGGAAGACGCTGTCGAGGTCGTCGTCGAGCGGGGTGACCTCGAGGAGGCGGACGCCCTCGGCGGCGGCCGCCCGGGCCACCTCCCGGCGGAAGGCGCTGACGAAGGTGGTGTCGACCAGCACGCTCTCGGCCGACTCGAGGTGGGTGCCCACCACGGTCCCCCCGGCCATGAGGGCGGCGGCCAGCCGGCGGGCGTCGCTGGCCCGCAACCGCAGCCGGTGGGGCCGATCGTCCATCAGCTCGCGGATGGCCCGGAAGTCACCCGACGCGGCGAGGCGGCCCTGGGCCAGCACCACGACCTGCGAGCCGAACCGCTCGACCTCGTCCAGGACGTGGCTGGACACGAGCACGGTGCGGCCCTGGGCGCCCAGCTGCACGAACAGGTCGATCATGCGCAGCCGCTGCCTGGGGTCGAGGCCCTCGAGCGGCTCGTCGAGCACCACCACCTCGGGGTTGTGGACCAGGGCGGCCGCCACCTTCACCCGCTGGCGCATCCCCTTCGAGTAGGTCCGCACCGGTCGGTCGTCGTCGGGGTCGAGGGCCACCAGGCCGAGCGCCCGGCGGCCGGCGTCGACGGCGTCGGCGACCTCGTGGAGCCCAGCCGAGAGGGTGACGATCTGGAGCGCCCCGAGCTGCTCGAACAGCCCCTCCTGCTGGGGGACGAGCCCCAGGCGCCGGCGCAGGCCGAGGTCGGTGCGCGGGTCGACACCGAGGACCCGCACGGTGCCCTGCGACGGCGAGGTCAGCCCGCAGAGGATGCGCAGCAGCGTCGACTTGCCGGCGCCGTTGGGCCCGAGCAGCGCCGTGACCCCGGGGCCGATCGTGAACGTGACGTCGGACAGCGCCACCACCGGGCCGAGCCACTTGCTCACCCCCTCGACGCTGATGGTGGTGACCGGGGGCGCCACGGTCGGGGCAGCCACGATGGCGGTCACCTCGTGACCTTGAGACTGGCGTAGCGCCAGTACACCAGGGCCGAGAACAGGGCCGTCCAGGCCAGCGCGGCGGCGAAGACCACGATGTTCGGGGTGCTGGTGGCCGCGGTGCGGGCCGAGGGGGCGTCGAGGATCCGGGCCGCCACCTCGAAGGGGGCGATGAACAGGCTGAGCATGGCGGCGCTGTCGGACAGCTTCAGCCCGAAGGCCAGGGTCCCGGCGACGATGTGGGTGCCGAACAGGACGATGAGCGCTCCACCCGTGGCCAGGCCCTTGCGGTCGGTGAGGCTGGCCAGAGCCAGGGCGAACATCGTCCCGAAGACCGCCACCGCCACGCCGGCTCCGAGGATGCGCGTCAGCTCGGCCAGCACCCCGACCGGGCCGTCCGGGCCGTTGTTCTGGAGCACGTAGCCGATGAGCAGCAGCAGCAGCGGCCCGATCGTCACGAGGCAGAGCACGGTGAACACGGCCAGCGCCTTGGCCAGCAGGTAGGTGTCGCGGGTGAGGGGCGAGGCCAGGTAGAGGCTCATGCTGCGGTTGCGTCGGTCGGGGCAGAGCGCCTCGGGCGCGCTGAACACGATGAACAGCACGATGGCGGCGGTGACGAACCCGTAGTACTGCGAGTAGGTCGGGGCCAGGTCCCGGGCCCGGTCGGCGTCGGTGGGGATGAGCGCCAGGATGCCGATGAAGGCGATCGCCGGGAGGTAGGCCATCAACACGGCCAGGAACGGCAGCACCTTGTGCCGGGCCGAGCGGCGCAGGCCCAGCACCCGCTGCACGGTGTGCTTCCAGACGCTGCGCACCGCAGCCCAGTGGCCGAGGCGAGGCCCGTCGTAGCGGCGGTAGCCCTGCTCGTAGATGCGGGCGTCGGTCACGTGGCCGGTTGCTCCACGCTCGGCGCCGCCGCATCGGCCGCCCCCCCGAGCCGGCCGGAGAGGAACACCTCCTCGAGCGAGCGGGTGCGCACCTGCATCGACCTGACGCCGTGGCCGGCGGTGGCCACCTCGTCGCGCACGACGTCGAACACGACGTCGTCGGTCAACGCCACCACCACGGTGCCGCGGCCGGCGTCGGTGGCCTCCACGTCCCTCCGCTGCAGGGCCCGCACCAGGCGCCCTGCGTCGGCGGGATCGTCGAGCGACAGCACCAGCTCGTTGTCGCCGGCGTTGCGCAGCTCGTCCATGCGCCCGCCCAGGGTGGCGTGGCCCTGCTCGATGATGACCACGGCGTCGCTCACCCGCTCCACCTCGTCGAGGAGGTGCGACGACAGCACGACGTCGAGGCCGAGGTCGTGGCCCACGTGGCGGATGAGGGCCAGCATCTGGTCCCGCTGCACCGGGTCGAGGCCGTTGGTCGGCTCGTCGAGGAGCACCAGGGCTGGGGCGTGCACGATGGCCTGGGCCAGCTTTACCCGCTGGCGCTGGCCGGTGGACATGGTGCCGACGGGCCGGAACCGCTCCTCGCCGAGCCCCACCTCGTACAGGGCGTCGCTGGCCCGGGCGGTGGCCACCCTGCTCGGCAGCCCGTGGATCTCGGCGATGTGGCGCACGACGTCGTGGGCGGCGACGTCGGGCGGCAGCGCGTCGTGCTCGGGGGCGTACCCGATTCGGGCCCGCACCTCGGGACCTGCATCCATCGGGTCGACGCCGAGGACCGTCAGCCGGCCGCCGTCGGGTCGGTGCAGACCGAGGATGAGGGTGAGCAGCGTGGTCTTGCCGGCGCCGTTCGCCCCGAGGAGCCCGGTGATGCCCGACCCGATGGTGAACGTGGCCGAGGTGAGGGCCTGGGTGGACCCCCAGCGCTTGGCCACCTGGTCGGCTACGACGACAGGTCCGGCCACCCCGGCAATGCTAGGGGCCGGGCCTCGAAACACGACCTACGGGGCGAGCCACACCCGCTGGCGCTTCGGGATCCGCACGGCGATCCCCGCCCGCTTGGCCTCGCTCGGGGTGACGTCGGCCGGCTTGGTGCCGTCCTTGTTCAGGATGGGGTGTCGCCAGGCCCACTCCTCGGACGAGCGCATCCACGCCGGCACCCCGGGCGGGAAGTCGCACTCGGGGATCGGGGTCAGGTCCTTCCGCGTGAACCGTGTGCCGTAGGGGACGAGCTTGCGGGCCCTGTCCGGGGTGACCACCTTCGAGAGGGTCGCGAGGCCCTTGTTCCAGCCCTCGAGCAGGCGGCGCGTGGCCTCCTCCAGGTCGACCTGGCCGGAGGCCGATGCGCTCTCGGGCGCGGTGGGGTGGGTCAGGCGGACGACCTTGGCCTTGCTCGCCTTCCCGGCGGGCGTCGTGCGCCAGCGGGAGTAGGCGCTGCCGGCCAGCTGGCCGAAGGTCACGACGGCGTCGAGGTCGCTGCTGGCGGCCAGCTCGTCGAGCCAGCGGTGGCGGTAGGCGGCGATGGCCTCGTCGTCCCGGTGGGCCTCGCCGCCCTCCTGGCCGTAGACGCTGTAGACGAAGGCGTTGATCATGACGTAGCTGCGGCTGATCCCCAGCTTGGCCAGGAAGCCCTGGACCCGTTGGCCGGCCAGGCCGACGAGGATGCGGCGGGAGATGGCCTCGTGGGCCGCCGGGTCCTGGCCGAGGACGAGGATGCGGGCCGTCCCGTCCAGCCGCCCCCGGTGGTAGATCGGCCCCCACTCGACCCGGAACGAGTCCGGCGGATAGGTCTCGGGTCCGGGGTGCTCAGCCAGCAGCGGCCAGAAGCGCTCGGGGTAGCCGGGGTCGAAGTCGTGCTCCATCGGCCCAGTATGGAGACCGGCTGTCACCGGACGCTGGAACCGATGGTCGGCCCGTCCCGGTCGTTACGCTGCGGGTGCGGCGCCGGCACCCGGAGGCCGGACTCAGGAGGACGCTGATGGCGGTCGTGGTGGCGGGGATGGTGGCACCGATGGCTCGTGGCGCCGAGGCCAAGGCCTTCGCCGGCCGGGTGTGGCTGGGCGACGACGGCGCGGTGGCTGCGGTCACCAAGGGTCGGGCGAAGGGGCCTGCCGGCTTCTCCAACGCTCCCGTGGTCGATGTCGGAGACGCCGTCGTGCACCCTGGCTTCGTCGACCTCCACTCTCACATCGCCTACAACCCGCTGCCGCTGTGGAGCGACCCGACCCAGAAGACGGCGTACCCCCACCACGACAGCTGGCCGGGCGAGGAGAGCTACCGGCCGGAGATCGGGTGGCCGGCGTGGACCCTGTTGAAGCGGGCCCCGGAGAGCGTCCTGGCCTACGTCCAGGTGCGGGCGCTCGTCGGCGGCAGCACCGCCATCCAGGGGTGGCCCGGGGTCAGCCGCCGGCCCACGAACCAGCTCGTGCGCTCGGTCGACGACGAGCAGATCGGACCGCTTCCCGACCCGGTGGGCGTGTCGGCGCTCACCCAGGAGGTCGACGCCCTCACCAAGCGGGCGGCTCGGCTCGAGAGCGGCCGGTCGTTCGTCTACCACTGCGCCGAGGGCCAGCCCGGCACGAGGGTCGAGCGGGAGTTCGACGACCTCGCCACCGCCGGCTGCCTGCAGCCCGGCCTGATCGCCATCCACTGCTGCGCCCTCGACGCCACCCAGTTCGAGCGCTGGCGGGCCGCCTCGGCGCCCAAGCCGGGCGAGGCGGCGGGCACCGTGGTGTGGTCGCCGTTCTCGAACCTGTGGCTCTACGGCCTGACGGCGGCGGTCCCCGACATGCAGGCGGCACAGCTGGCCGTGGCGCTGGGCACCGACTGGGGTCCGTCGGGCACCAAGAACCTCCTGGGCGAGGTGAAGGTCGCCCGGATCTGGAGCGACCACGCCGGCTGGGGGCTGACCGACCACGACCTGGTGCGGATGATCACGGCCACCCCCGGTGACGCGCTGGGCCGGGCATGGAAGCAGCCCGTGGGCCGCCTGGTCGAAGGTGCCCTCGGCGATGTGACGGTGCTCACCCGCCGACACGAGGACGTGTGGCGCAACCTGGTGACGGCCCGGGAGCGGGACGTGGCCCTCGTCGCCGTGGGCGGCCGGCCCCTGTACGGCACGAAGGCCTTCCTGGAGGCGGCCGGCGAGCCCGGCACCACCTCGTTGAAGGTGGACGGCCAGTCCCGCCGCCTCTCCCTGGCCCGGCCTGACGATCCGACGAAGGGGTGGACGTGGGCCGACGTGATGAAGCGCCTCAACGCCGTCCGGGCCGAGGCGGCGACCACCCCGCCGTCGGGCCCCAGCGCCGGCCGCCGCCGCAGCACGAGCAGGCCGGCTCCGGAAGGGACGGCCGACCCGCCCGGCACCCCCCCGCTGGTCGTCGAACTCGACATGCCCGGTGGCCCCGGCGAGAGCGCCGGCCCCCCGCCTCCCGGCCAGACGGTCGACATCGCCCCCATCGAGCCGCTGCACCACGACACCAGATGGCTGGCCAGCCTCCCCGGGCGCGGCTTTCACGGGGGCCTCCTCGACGGGCTGCGGAACTTCTACCGGTGAGCGACGTACCGGTGGCGGGGGCGGGTGTGACGGCCGCTCAGGAGGCCATCCGCCGGGCGCAGCAGGGCCGGCCGCTGGCCTCGATCACGAAGGCCGCGCCCTCGCCCGCCCGCACCAGGGAGGCGCCGGCCGCCGTGCTTGCCCCCGCTCGACTGCGGCCCCGGCGGGCACGGGCACCGGTCCTGTCGCCGGCCGAGCGCGACCAGGTCCTCGACACGTTCCTCACCTTGCTCGACGGCCTGTACAGCCACCTCCCGCTCAAGCGGGCGATGTACGCCTCCGACCCGGTCCAGCGGTTGCGGCTCCTGCGCCAGAAGGGCACCGGCCTCGACGAGGTCGGCCTGCACCTCGAGCTCGCCGCCATCCTCACCGAGCTGCGCGACGCCCACACCCGCTACATCGGACCGGCGAGCCTGGCCGGCCAGGCCGCCGCCCTGCCGTTCATGGTCGAGGCCTTCGGCGCCCAGTCCCGGCCCCGCTACATCGTCTCCAAGGTGGCTACCGGGGGCGGCCCCGACGACCCGCACTTCGAGGCCGGCGTCGAGCTGGAGTGGTGGAACGCCGTGCCGATCGACCGGGCCGTCGACCTGCACGCCCGGAACGAGACCGGCGGGCGGCCCGACAGCCGCCGGGCCCGGGCCCTCGACTCGCTCACCTTCCGGGCGCTGCAGTACGGCCCGCCGCCCGACGAGCAGTGGGTGATCGTGGGCTACCGGGACAAGGAGGGCACCGAGCGCGAGGTCCGCGTCGACTGGCGGGTCCTCCGGCCGGGGAGGGCGAGGACGGCCGGTCGCCTGGCCGACGCCTCGAACCGGGCCTACGCCATCGACCCGGCCGCCGAGACCAAGCGGCGGGCCAAGAAGCTGCTGTTCGCCCCGGGTCCCTGGCTCGCCGACCAGAGCCGCCCGAGTCGGGCCAAGCCCGGGGGCGCGGCCACGGCGCCTGCGGTCGGGGAGTGGCTGGCCAGCACCTTCCAGGACAACGTGGCCGCCAAGGTGGTGCGGACGCCCTCGGGCGTCTTCGGCTACCTCCGCCTGTGGACCTTCGACCTGTCCGACGACCAGGCCTTCGTGGCCGAGGTCGTCCGCCTGCTCGGCCTCCTGCCCTCCGAGGGGCTGATCCTCGACTTGCGGGCCAACCCCGGCGGGCTGATCTGGGCCGCCGAGCGGCTCCTGCAGCTCTTCACGCCCGAGCCGGTGGAGCCCACCCGCTTCTCGATGCTGGCCACCCCCCTCACCCGGGCCATGGCCGACGCCCCCCAGAACCTCCAGGAGCTCGAGCCCTGGCGGGAGAGCCTGCACGATGCGGTGGCCACCGGCGAGCTCTACTCCCGCGCTGCGCCCATCACACCGACCGAGCGGTGCAACGACATCGGCCAGGTGTACGGCGGCCCGGTGGTGGCGGTCGTAGACGCCAACACCTACTCGTCCGGCGACCTGTTCGCCGCCGGCTTCTACGACAACCAGGTCGGCCTGCTCGTGACCGTCGGCGAGGCCACCGGAGCGGGCGGAGCCAACGTCTGGCGCCCCGAGGACGTGCAGAACGCGCTGGTGGGCACCACCTTCCAGCAGCACACGCTCCCGGCCGGCATCGGCTACACGCTCTCGGTGCGCCGGGCGACCCGGGCCGGGCCGGCCGAGGGCCAGGCCATCGAGGACGTCGGCGTGAAGGGCCACCGCACCTACGCCATGACCAAGCGCGACCTGTCGAGCGACAACCAGGACCTGCGCGCCTTTTGCGGGAAGCTGCTGGCATCCCGCCCCCTCACCTTCCTGAGCGCCGTGGTCGGCGCAGGGCACGCCATCCAGGTCACCGCCAAGGGCCTCGACCGCCTCGACCTCACCGTCGACGGCCGTCCGGCGGCCTCCCTCGAGCTGCAGGACGGCGACACCCAGGTCGACCTCCCCTCGGCCTGGTCCACCGTCGAGCTGGCCGCCTACGACGGCGAGCTCCTCCGCCAGCGCCGAAGGCTCCACCGCTGACGCCCTGATGCTTGCCGGTGTGTAGATCGATCCGGAGCGGGCGCCTCAGGCCTCAGGCAGCGGCGCCGGCCTGCGGCCTCGAAGGGCGGGGCAGGCCCATGGGACTCTGAGGCGGCCTCGCGACGGGATCTCGCCGGTGAGGGCGGCCACCACGAGCGCCTTCTCCTGGTCGCTCAGCTTCTCGCCGCGGGCGCTCGTCACCTCGAAGGTGTCGCGGGCCATCCCGTCGGATGTGGTGGTGGCGCGGGCCCTGTGCACCTCTGCGCCGGCGCTGGCGAAGGCGGCGCTGAGGGCGGCCAGAAGGCCGGATCGATCGGGCACCTCGACCGAGCACACGGTGGTCCACGGCGACGAGGCATCGTCCCAGACGACCTCGACGCCCGGCGCGACGGCCGGCGGCGTCGCCTCGCCGAGGGCTCGGACCAGCCGCTGCCGGAGGGCGTCCACATCGAGGGCCGACGAGCTGCGCACCAGGAAGCTCTGGATGGCCTCGTCGCGACCCCACACCGCGGCGCCGGCCTCGACCACGTCGAGCCCGCTGGCCGCCAGGGCGGAGGCGCTGCGGGCCAAGAGGCCCCGGGCGTTGGCGGCGGACACCTCGATGCGGTGGAGACCTGATTCGCCGGGGGCTGCTGTGACCAATGGATCGCGGCCCCGCCGGCTGGCGACCAGCGAGGCGTGGGCCGCCAGCACGTCGGGCTGGTGGGCCACCACCCAGTCCCGGGGCGCGTTGGCCAGGGCTGCCGCCGCCGGCCCCTCGCCGAGCAGGCGCAGGGCAGCTTGGCGGCGGGACTCGACGAGGTTGCGGGCCTGGAGCCCGGTGAGTTCGGGTCGGGCGAGGACGGCCTGCACCAGACGGTGGAGGTCGTCCAGCCGCTCGCGCTCCCACGGCTCGAAGTCGCCGATGGCTAGGGACAGCAGGTGCAGGGCCCGGGCTCGCTCGGGCTTGTCGAGGTGGGTGGCGATGCGGAGGACGTGTTCCTCGTCCAGGGCGTCGGGCCGGCGGACGGCGGCCCGCAGCAGGCCGTGCTCGCCGACGAGGAGCGCCACCTCCTCCTCGGCCCCTGCGCCGAGGTCCAGCCGCTGGACGAGCCGTCGGGCGGCGGCCAGCGGCTCGTCCGGGCCGTCGCCGGCGGTGTCGACCAGCAGGGAGGCGAGGAGCAGCCACTCCGGGTGGGCCAGCTGCTCGTGCTCGGCGGCGGCCGCCTCGTTCTCGCCGTCGAAGGTCAGCTCGTGGAGGCGATCGACCAGGCTCCAGCGCAGGCTGTGGCCGGCATCCAGCTCGAACGGATCGTCCTGGCGGTGGCGGACGATGGCGGCGAGCTCGGGCAGGGCCAGCTCAAGCACGCCGCTGTTGTCGAGGAGGCGCCACGAGCGGGGCGAGCCGAGGCGCAGCAGCCGCAGCAGCTCGGCCGTGGCGGCTCCGTCCCATCGCATGGGCGCGTCACCGAGCCCGCCCAGCCAGTCGAGCAGCGACCCGTCAGGCCGGGCGTCGGCGACCAGGATGGCGGCCTGGAGGGCGACGTGGAGGGCGACGTGGTCCGCAGGCACGGCCCGCAGAGCCACCCTTCCGTCGGTGACCACCAGCCAGCCGCCAGCCGGCATCGGCCGGGCCATCGGCGAGGAGCGGCGTGACCTGACGGCCTCGAGCCGTGCCCGCAGCAGGGGCGGGGTGACCAGGGTGGTGGCCAGCACCACCAGCAGGAGGGCGGCGTAGAGGTCGCCACCGAGCACCCCCTCACGCAGACCGATGCCTGCGAAGATCAGCCCGACCTCCCCGCGGGGCAGCATCCCCAGGCCGACCAGCCACCGGTCGCCGGGGCTGCCGACGAGGCCGACCACCGATGCCAGCTTGCCGATGGTGGCCACCACCAGCAGCACCGCGGCGATCCCGAGGACGCTGGGCTTGGCCATCGATGCGACGTCGGCGTCGATCCCGATCTGCAGGAAGAAGACGGGGATGAACAGGTGGCCGACCGGCTTCAGCTCGCGAGCGATGCGGTCGCCCTCGCGGCCCCGCCCGAGTGCCAGGCCAGCCACGAAGGCCCCGATGATCGGCGCCAGCTTGGCCAGCTGGGCCAGCTCGGCGAACGCCAGCGTGAAGGCCAGGGCCACGGCGACGAGCGTCCCGGGCGATCGGCTCACCCGGCGCAGGCCCGTGAAGAGCCGGGGGGCCAGCGTGAGTCCTGCGGCAGTGGTGACGACGAGAAACACCAGCGCCAGGCCGAGCGTCTCACCGATGAGGCCGATGCTGACCGACCCCTCGGTGACGAGCCGGACGACGACGGTGAGGATCACCAAACCGAGGACGTCGTCGGCCACCGCGGCGCCGAGGACCGTGCGCGACTCGACGGTGGACAGGGCCTTCAGGTCGCCGAAGACGCGAGCGGTGATGCCGACGCTCGTCGCCGTTAGGGCCGCCCCCACGAAGATGGCCGTCTTCCCCGGCTCGCCCAGGGCGACGACGGCTCCGGCGCCCAGCGCGAACGGCACGACGATGCCGGCGAGAGCCACCAGGAGGCTGGCCTTCCCGACAGCCCCCAGCTCGCCGAGGTCCATCTCCATGCCCACCTCGAGCAGCAGCAGGATCACCCCGATCTCGGCCAGCACCCGCAGTGCCCCGCTGCCGGGACCCGTGGCCTCGACCAGGCCGAGGACCGAGGGCCCGATGAGGACGCCAGCCACGATCTCGCCCAGCACCGCCGGCACCTTGATGCGCTCGGCCAGCTCGGCTGCGGCCTTGGCCGCGATCAGGATGACCAGGATCTCGAGCAGCACCCTGCGCACGTCAACCCCGCCTGCAACGTCGGCCGCGCTGGCAAGGAAAGACACGGTCACCGCGGCCGAACCTAGGGAGCGGCCGTTGCCATCCCGTCTCCGGATTGTGAACCCGGTGTGACGAACGGGAGGAGCCAAGATCTTGACCCGCGACCGAAACAATCGGTGTACCGAGGCGAAACAGTCGATCCGTACCGTCGGCCGGCAAGCGGACGCCGGTGCACCAGCAACGATGCCGCTTCTTCCACCACGCACCTCTCGAGGGGAGACCACATGGGGAACGTGTTTCGACGAATCGCCTGGTTGTCAGCGGCTGGGACCGCCGCCCTGTTGCTGATCATGGGCCCGGCCTCGGCCGATCCGTCCATCGGCGAGGGGGTCGGAAGCTTCGGCACAGATGTGACGTCGGCGGAGATCTCGCTGAACATCCTGTGGGTGATCATCGGGGCCGCCCTGGTGATCTTCATGCAGGCCGGGTTCGCATTGGTCGAGACAGGGTTCTGCCGGGCCAAGCACGCCGCGCACGTCATCTCCACCAACTTCGCCATCTTCGGCATCGGCCTGGCGGCCTTCTTCCTGGTCGGCTTCGGCATCGCCTTCGGTGGCTACACCCACACCATCGGCGCCGACGGGGTGGCCATCTTCGGGGGCGCCACCGACGGCACGGTCAGCAACTTCACGACTGCCATCGGCGAGAGCGTGATCAACATCAAGGACTTCGGGGGTCTGTTCTCCTTCGCCCCGCCGGCCCTCGGCTCACGGGGCTACGACGTCGCCGTCATCGCCTTCTTCCTCTACCTGGCCGCCTTCATGGACACCGTGGCCACCATCCCCACCGGCTCGATGGCCGAGCGGTGGAAGTGGAAGTCGTTCGTGGGGTGGGGCGTGTTCTGCGGCGCCTTCTACTTCCCGATCTTCGCCTGCTGGACCTGGGGCGGCGGCTGGCTCAACCAGCTGGGGAACAACTTCGGCCTCGGCAACGGCTACGTCGACTTCGCCGGCTCCGGCGTGGTGCACGCCGTGGGTGGCATGGCCGCTCTGGCCGGCGCCATCGTCATCGGGCCCCGGAAGGGCAAGTACGGACCGAACGGCGAGGTGAACACCCTGCCGGCCCACCACATCCCGATGGCCATGCTGGGCACCTTCATCCTGTTGTTCGGGTGGTTCGGCTTCAACGCCGCCTCCACCTTCGCCGCCACCGACCCAAGGCTCGCAGTAGTGGCCGTGAACACCGCCTTGGCCGGGGCCTTCGGGGCCATCACCGCGATGCTCTACATCATGCGGAAGACGGACAAGCCCGACCCCGGAATGATGGCCAACGGCATGCTCGCCGGGCTGGTGGCCATCACGGCCCCATGCGCCTTTGTGCAGCCCTGGGCCGCCGCCCTCATCGGCGCCATCTCCGGCGTCACCGTGGTCATCGCCATCGGCATCGTGGAGAAGAAGTTCAAGATCGACGACCCGGTGGGCGCCTTCTCGGTGCACGGCGTGCACGGCATCTTCGGCGTGCTCTGCGTCGGCATCTTCGCCGACGGCCGGTACGGCGCCGGATGGAACGGCACCGGCAACGCCCTCGCCGAACCCCTGGGCCCGGCACCGAAGGGCCTCCTCTACGGCGAGACGGGGCAGTTCATCGCCCAGCTGATAGGTGCGCTGGTCATCTGCACGGTGATGTTCGGCCTGGCCTACACGTTCTTCAAGATCCAGAACGCCCTCACGAAGGGCGGGATCCGCAGCGACGAGGCAGAAGAGATCGCCGGGCTCGACCTGCCCGAGATGGGCGTGCTCGCCTACCCCGAGTTCTCTCCGTTCGACACCGTCGTCGACCCGGGCCTCGGCAGGCCCGTCCCGACGAACGGCCACCCACCTCGGACCGCAGTGCCCGCCGGGATCGGGGGACCAACCGGCGCTCCAGAAGCGGTGCCGGCGCCGCCGACGGAGGCGGGGTGACCGCCGTCGCCGGCGCTCGCCACCGCAGCCGCGCCGCCGAGCGGCTGCGGCCGGCGATCGATCCCGAAGCCGCCGCCGCCTACAACGCCCTGCCCCGCGTCGAGCAGAAGATGCTGCGCCGCACGGTGCGCATGGGCCGCCAGCTGGCGAGCCCCGAGGAAGCCCGCATGGCCGTCGCCCTCGCTCGCTTCCAGCGGAGCCAGCTCTGGTACCGGCTCTTCTGGGTCCTGTTCGTCCCAGGGCTGGTCGTGTCGATGGCCATCGCCTCCCGCATCCACCTCGTGCTCGTCGGGGTGGTCATCGCCATCGCCGCCCAGGGGGCATGGGCCTGGGTCTCCATCCGCCGCGTCGAGAGGGTCAACGACCGGTCCCTGGCCGCCTCCACGCCCTCGCCCGGGTCGACGCCCACGTCCACCTCCTCCTAGCCCCTCGAACGGTCCGGCGCCTGGCACCGGAACGCCGCGATCTCGCGTCTGACGGCTTCTAGCCGGCCGCGTGGTCGAAGAGCTCGAACGCCACGGTCAGCCCGGAGCCTCGTTGGGCCCTGAGGCCTCCCACGGCTGCTGATCCAGGCCGTCACCCGCCGCTTGTTGCCCATCGAGGGCGTGGACCAGGCCCATGGGGTCGTCGTGGTGCAGCTGGGCCCGGAAGCGGCGGACGGCCTGCCGGCGGCTCCGGCCCTGCCCCGCCCAGAGCAGCAGCCCGCCCGCCAGCACCGGCCCGGCCACCGTGACCACGCCGGAGAGCTTGAGATCCGTCCCGGCGGCACCGGCGGAGCGCACGTCTGCTCCGCCCGGGCCGCCGGACATGGCCCCCGCCGGTGCGGCGACGCCGACGATGGCGACGAGGGCGACCAGCGCCCCCGCGGTCCGCAGGGCCCACCGTCGGGCGATGGCCGGCAGCCGCCGTGGAGGTGATGTTGGCGAGTACATGTGAAGGTCTCCTGATCCCGAACCGAACGGAGCGTGGCTGCCTTCCATGATCGAGTCCTGGGACGACGATCTGATACATAAAGGTCAGGATCTTCGCCGGGCACCCGGGCCCGGCGTGACCTGCATCTCGTCGACGGGGAAGAAGGCGCAGCCTCCGAAGCGGGCCACGACCTCGCCGGTGTCGCTCGGCGGTTGCCCCCGGTAGCCTGCAGCGCCATGGCGGACGGACCCGACATGAAGCCGACGTCCAGGGACGTCACCGAGGGGTTCGAGCGGGCGCCGGCGCGGGCCATGCTGCGGGCCGTCGGGATGACCGACGACGACTGGGACAAGCCACAGGTGGGGGTGGCCTCGTCGTGGAACGAGGTGACCCCGTGCAACATGCCGCTCGACCGGCTGGCCAAGCGGGCCAAGCAGGGCGTGCGCGACGCCGGAGGCTTCCCGCTCGAGTTCTGCACGATCGCCGTCAGCGACGGCATCTCGATGGGCCACGAGGGCATGCACGCCTCCCTGGTCAGCCGCGAGGTGATCGCCGACTCCGTCGAGACGATGATGCACGCCGAGCGGTTCGACGCCCTCGTCACCCTCGCCGGATGCGACAAGAGCCTCCCCGGGATGCTCATGGCCGCA
>JBKJUI010000279.1:0-2720 GCA_046590775.1 Acidimicrobiales bacterium | reverse complement strand
GCTGCGGCAGGAGCGGGTCGCCCTGGAGGTGGCGCAGCACGGCCGCCGAGCGCAGGAAGCCAGGGGCCAGCGCCTCGGTGCCGCCCTCCTCGAGGGCAGGCCGCAGGGCCTGCACGAGGGCGAGCAGCGCCTCGGCCCTCCGGGCCCACGCCTCGACGTCCCACAGCTCGGCGGCCAGCCTGGTCGGGTCGTCGTCGGGGACGACCGACAGCCAGCGGCACTGGGCGGCCACGACGTCGGCCGCCGCCCCGGTGGGCCAGCCGGACAGGTTGTCGGGCCGCAGCCACACGCCGTCACGCAGCTCGGCCAGGCGGAGCGTGGTCATGGCGCCTCGCAGCTCGGCGCGGTCGGGGGCGCGGCGCGCCACGGCCGCCACGACGGCCATGCGCCAGCCGCCCTCCCACCGCTCGGTCTCGGCCAGCCGGCTGGCCCGCTGACGGCCCTGCCGGTCGAGAAGGCGACCGGTGAGGCGGTAGCCGCTGCCGTCGGCCACGGCCTCGCCGCCGGCCACCATCCGGGAGAGGGCGGTGCGCGCTGCGCCTTCGGCGATGCCGAACAGGGCGGCTCCCCGCAAGAGCACCGCAGTCGCCAGCCACGGAGGCTCGGTGCCCAGCAGGAGCGAGGCCAGGACCGAGCGCGCTGTCAGCGGGCGCTGCTCGTCCGCCGCAGCTATCTGAGCCTCTGGCGATCGATGGTCAGGGAGCCGCCGCCCGCGGGGCGCTGAGGAGCTGGGCCATCTCGGCGATCTCCTTCTCCTGGCCGGTCGTGATCTCGCGGGCCAGCTGCTTGGCCGGGCCGAAGCTGCCCTTGTCGAGCTCGGCCTTGGCCATGACCAAGGCGCCCTCGTGGTGGCTGGTCATGCGCTGGAGGAAGAGGCGGTCGAACTCGGCGCCGTTGGCCGCCCCGAGTGTCCGCATGTCGGCTTCGCTGACCATCCCGTTCATGGCGCCACCTCCCATGTCCATGCCGCTGTGGTCGGTCGCCTTCTCCTTCCAGGTGCCGAGCCACCCGTTCATGATGCTGAGCTCCGACACCTGCGCCGTCTTGATCCGGTTGGCCAGGTCCAGGATCTGCGGGTTGGTGGTCTGGACCATGGCCAGGTCGGACATGGTGACCGCCTGCTGGTGGTGCGGCACCATCTCCTTGGCGAAGGACACGTCCTGGTCGTTGTGGTCGGAACCTGAGCCGCACCCGGCGCTCAGTGCGACCACGGCGAACACGATCCCTCCGATGGCGAACAGGTGCTTCACGACGACCTCCAGCGGTGCTCGGACGCTACGACCCTAAACCGAATCCGCGTTCTACCCGAGAGGGTGCAGAAGGTCTGCGCTCTGGCCGGGTAGGGTCTCTGTCCCGTGAGCCGGGATCGCGCTGCCGTCTCGCGCAGCGACCCCCAGGTGCCCCGGCGGCGGCTCCTGGCAGCGGTCGTCGCTCTCGTGGCCCTCGTCGCCGGCATGCCGCCGGCACCCGCCGCCGCCGACGCCCGCAGCGACCAGGCCGAGGTGCGCAGGAAGAAGGCCGAGGCCGCCGCCCGGCTCGACGTCCTGAAGGCCTCCGACCAGGAGGTGCAGGAGGCGCTCGACGCACTCGACGCCTCGGTGGTCGACACCACCGACCGCGTGGGCGAGTCGGTCGGCGCCGAGCGCAGGGCCGCCCTGGCCGCCGAGGCGGCCGACCGGCAGCTCGCCGCAGGCGAGGAGCGCCTGCGGGCCGCCATGGTCGGGCTGCGGGGCCAGGCCGTGCAGGCTTACACCAGGCCGCCGCCGGCCGCCCTCGAGCTGTCGTCGGAGGCCACCCCGAGCGACATCTCCCGGCCGATGGTCTACGCCGACGTCCGCACCGGCCAGTCGGCTGACAAGCTCGACGAGGTTCGTGCCGCCCGTTCCGACCTGGCCGCCGCCCGGCGCCGCGCCGGCCGGGCGGCCCAGGACGCCGCTGACCTCCGGGCGGCCAGCGAGGCCCGGCTCGCCGAGCTCGAGGGCCTCCAGGCCAAGCAGACCTCCGTGGCCGACTCGCTCGAGGCCAAGGTCGCGGCCAGCGAGCAGGAGGTCGACCAGCTCGCCTCCAGCGACGCCGAGCTCGGCGCCGCCATCGCCCGTCAGGACGTCGAGGCTGCCGCCCGTCGCCGGGCCGAGCTCCTGGCCCAGCAGCAGGCCGCCGCCGAGCGGGCCGCCCGCGCCGCGCCTCCTCCTCCTGCCGCCGCTGCTCCCTCCCGCCGTCCCGGCGCCTCCCCGGTGCTCCTGCCTGCTCTGCCAGGGAGCCCTCCCCGGCCGGTGTCGTCGGCCCCCGCTGGGCCCGGCCTCACCACGGTGCGCGGCATCACCGTCGCCTCGTCCATCGCCGGCAACCTGGCCAGCCTGCTCTCGGCCTCCGACGGTGCCGGCCTGGCGCTCAGCGGCGGCGGCTACCGATCGTCGGCCGCCCAGATCCAGACCCGCCGCAACAACTGCGGACCCAGCAACTACGACATCTACGAGAAGCCCGCCTCGCAGTGCTCGCCCCCGACGGCCAAGCCGGGCAGCTCGATGCACGAGCGGGGCCTGGCCATCGACTTCACCAACCGGGGCTCGATCATCTCCAGCCGCTCGAACCCGGCCTTCCAATGGCTGGCCGGCAACGCCGGCCGGTTCGGCTTCCGCAACCTGCCGTCTGAGCCCTGGCACTGGAGCACGACAGGGTCGTGACTTGAGGTAGTCGGGATCGGTTGTCGCCACCCCTTC